>NZ_JAJNSC010000050.1:0-1852 GCF_027497975.1 Streptococcus sp. SM5
GGTGAAACACGTACTGTACGAGCCATTGCTTTAGCTGAAGTAATTTCTGCCATTTATGTTCTCCTTATTTTCTACGTGTTTTCTTGTCGTCTGCAGCGTGACCTTTGTAAGTACGAGTTGGTGCAAATTCACCAAGTTTGTGACCTACCATGTCTTCTTGGATGTAAACAGGTACGTGTTTACGTCCATCGTATACTGCAATTGTGTAACCAATGAAACTTGGGAAAATCGTTGAACGACGTGACCAAGTTTTAATAACTTTTTTCTTTTCGTCATTAGCTTGAGCTTCAACTTTTTTCATCAAATGCTCATCGACGAAAGGTCCTTTTTTAAGACTGCGTCCCATTTTTATTTTTTCTCCTTTAAATGTTGTACCACAGCGGCTTGTGCTCTCATGGAGCACTACCGAGCTGGCGGATTATCTAGCACTTAAGCGACTAGTTTAAAATTATTTCTCGTTGCGACGACGAACGATAAGTTTGTCAGATTTCGCTTTCTTGTTACGAGTTTTAAGACCAAGAGCAGGTTTGCCCCATGGAGTTGATGGTGCTTTACGACCAACTGGTGCTTTACCTTCACCACCACCGTGTGGGTGATCGTTAGGGTTCATTACAGAACCACGAACTGTTGGGCGGATACCTTTCCAACGGCTTCGTCCTGCTTTACCAAGGTTTACAAGTCCATGTTGTTCGTTTCCGACAACACCAACTGTAGCACGACAAGTTCCAAGAATCATACGAACTTCACCTGATTGAAGACGAACAAGCACGTATTTACCTTCTTGACCCAATACTTGAGCTGAAGCTCCAGCAGCACGAACCAATTCACCACCGCGGCCAGGTTTCAACTCAATGTTGTGAACCAAAGTACCAACTGGGATGTTAGCAAGTGGAAGAGCGTTACCTACTTTAATATCAGCTTCTGGACCTGAAACGATACGTTGACCAACTTCAAGACCTTTTGGAGCGATAATGTAAGCTTTTACACCGTCAGTGTAATGTACAAGAGCGATGTTTGCAGAACGGTTTGGATCGTACTCGATAGTTTTAACAACTGCTTCAACGTTATCTTTGTTACGTTTGAAGTCAACCAAACGGTAGAAACGTTTGTGTCCCCCACCGTGGTGACGAACAGTGATTCGACCGTTGTTGTTACGACCAGCCTGTTTCTTCAAAGCAACAAGCAATGATTTTTCCGGTGTGCTTGTTGTGATTTCAGCGAAATCCAAAGAAGTCATATTACGGCGACCGTTTGTTGTTGGTTTATAAACACGAATTCCCACGATATTTCCTCCTTAGATTATTCAGCTTCAGCTGCGAACAACTCGATTGCTTTAGAATCAGCTGCAAGCGTGATGATAGCTTTTTTAGTTTTGTTAGTGAAACCAGCGTAACGTCCAACACGTTTTGCTTTTGGTTTTACGTTGATTGTGTTAACATTTGCAACTTTAACACCTTCGAAAGCAGCTTCAACAGCTTGCTTGATCAAAAGTTTGTGTGCACGAGTGTCAACTTCAAATACATATTTGCCTGCTTCAAGTTGAGCCATTGAGCTTTCAGTGATAACAGGTTTTTTGATAACATCATACAAATTCATTATGCAAGAACCTCCTCGATTTTAGAGATAGCTGCTTGAGTAACAAGGAGTTTGTCACTATTTGCGATGTCAAGAACACTTGCAGTTGTAGCAGTCGCAACTTTCACGTTTGGAAGGTTACGAGCTGAAAGAGCTGCGAATTCGTTTCCTTCTTCAAGAATAACAAGGACTTTAGAATCGATGCTCAAAGCTGCAAGAACTTTTGCAAATTCAGCAGTTTTTGGAGCTGTAAATTCAAGAGAATCAACGGCTACAA
>NZ_JAJNSC010000052.1:0-1305 GCF_027497975.1 Streptococcus sp. SM5
CACGTGCTTGAGTAGAAGCGCGGAATGTTTCACGGTAAGATACTTGAGGAGCACCTACGTTCGCTTCAACTTTGAACTCACGACGCATACGGTCAACAAGGACGTCAAGGTGAAGCTCACCCATACCTGAGATAACTGTTTCACCAGTTTCAACGTTTGTTTCAACGCGGAACGTTGGATCTTCTTCAGCCAATTTTTGAAGGGCGATACCCATCTTGTCTTGGTCAGCTTTAGATTTTGGCTCAACCATCAATTGGATAACTGGTTCTGGAACGTTGATTGACTCAAGGATGATTTTAGCTTTTTCATCTGTCAATGAGTCACCAGTTGTAGTATCTTTCAAACCAACGGCAGCAGCGATATCACCTGAGTAAACAGTGTCGATTTCTTGACGGCTGTTGGCGTGCATTTGAAGGATACGTCCGATACGCTCACGTTTACCTTTAGAAGTGTTCAATACGTATGAACCTGATTGAAGAACACCTGAGTATACACGGAAGAATGTCAAACGACCTACAAATGGGTCAGTCATGATCTTGAAGGCAAGAGCTGCAAATGGCTCTTCGTCAGATGCTGGACGAGTTTCTTCTTCGTCTGTATCTGGGTTAATACCTTTGATCGCTGGGATGTCAAGTGGGCTTGGAAGGTAGTCAATAACCGCATCAAGCATCAATTGAACACCTTTATTTTTGAAGGCAGAACCACACAATACTGGGAAGAATTCAACGTTGATAGTCGCTTTACGGATACCAGCTTTCAATTCTTCGTTAGTGATTTCTTCACCTTCAAGGTATTTCATCATCAATTCTTCATCAGTTTCAGCAACTGCTTCAACCAATTTTTCACGGTATTCTTGTGCTTGGTCAAGGTATTCAGCTGGAATATCTTCTTCAAGGATATCTGTACCAAGGTCGTTAGTATAGATTTCAGCTTTCATCTTAATCAAGTCGATGATACCACGGAAGTCATCTTCAGAACCGATTGGCAATTGGATTGGGTGTGCATTTGCTTGAAGACGATCGTGAAGAGTGCTTACAGAGTAAAGGAAGTCAGCACCGATTTTATCCATTTTGTTAGCAAATACGATACGTGGAACTCCGTACTCAGTTGCTTGACGCCAAACTGTTTCAGTTTGAGGCTCAACACCTGATTGTGAGTCAAGAACGGTAACCGCACCATCCAATACACGAAGAGAACGTTGTACTTCGATTGTGAAGTCCACGTGTCCTGGTGTGTCGATAATGTTTACGCGGTGGTTGTTCCATTGAGCTGTTGTCGCAGCAGATGTGATAGTGATACCACGTT
>NZ_JAJNSC010000053.1:0-1210 GCF_027497975.1 Streptococcus sp. SM5
TGGGCTGTTACCCTTACGCGACATAGATGGCTGGATTCCTTTATCCTCTAAAAAATGATGATAGAAATCGTGTTGGTATTGCCATCCCTGGTCACTATGGAGAATTGTATTTTCGTAATATTCCTCTGTAAAGGTTTGTTCTAGCATATCTTTCACTTGTATCAAGTTCGGTGACGTAGAAAGATTATAGGCGATAATTTCGCTGTTAAAACCATCTAAAACTGGTGATAAATAGAGCTTTTGGCTGCTTGCCGGAATGGCAAACTCTGTCACATCTGTATAGCACTTTTCCATTGGATTCGATGCTTCAAATTGGCGTTGAATAAGGTTATCTGCTTTCTTGCCAATCTCTCCTTGGTAGGAAGAATACTTGCGTTTACGACGAATTCGGGCACTTAAACCAAGGATCTTCATCAGACGTTGGACCTTCTTATGGTTCACTACAAAACCACGATTCCTCAATTCTAGAGTCATTCGGCGATAACCATAATTTCCTTTATGCTCAGTAAAAATAGCTTGAATTTCATCTTTAATATCATGATTTTTATCGCTTTTATTTAACTGCTTTAGCTGGTAATAATAGGTTGAACGAGCTAGCTTAATAATCTTTAGAAGAATCTCTAAGGCAAACTCCGTTACCAATCCTCGGACAATTTCTGTTTTTCTTTTCGCTCCTTTTCGTCCCTCAATCGGAGTTCTCTCAACTTTTTTAGAATGGCATTCTCCGCTCTCAAGTACTCATTTTCTGCTTGAAGTCGCTCTAGCTCTGTCATCTCTTCGGGCTTCTTCTTTGGTTTACGTCCCATTTTAGGTGCTCTCCCTCTTGTTTTCTCAACAATAGTATACCCGTTTTTCTTATATTGTGCCAGCCAATTAGGCAACATTCCAACACTTGGAAGAGCATAATCTAGAGATACCCTTATTTGCGAACGACCTTCGAGAAGAACTTTATCAATGATCTCTTGTTTTAGTTCAGGTGAATAGTAACAATTCTTTCCTTTTTTGACGAACTCCATTCCGTAACGATCAATCAATTTAATCATGTACCTAAGATTAGAATTGTTTATCCCAAATTTATTTGAAAGCTTCTCTATGCTATATCCTTGTTTTCTAAGTTTATAGATCTGAACTTTATCATCATAAGTTAATTTCATAATAAAAACACCCCAAAAGTTAGATTTTTTCTGTCTAACTTTTGGGGTGCAGTTCA
>NZ_JAJNSC010000054.1:0-1137 GCF_027497975.1 Streptococcus sp. SM5
AAGTACATCCAATTGGTATGCGTGTCGGCATCATCCGTGATTGGGATGCCAAATGGTATGCTGAAAAAGAATACGCGGATTACCTTCATGAAGATCTTGCAATCCGTAAATTCGTTCAAAAAGAACTTGCTGACGCAGCAGTTTCAACTATCGAAATCGAACGCGCAGTAAACAAAGTTAACGTTTCACTTCACACTGCTAAACCAGGTATGGTAATCGGTAAAGGTGGTGCTAACGTTGATGCACTCCGTGCAAAACTTAACAAATTGACTGGAAAACAAGTACACATCAACATCATCGAAATCAAACAACCTGATTTGGATGCTCACCTTGTAGGTGAAGGTATTGCTCGTCAATTGGAGCAACGTGTTGCTTTCCGTCGTGCACAAAAACAAGCAATCCAACGTGCAATGCGTGCTGGAGCTAAAGGAATCAAAACTCAAGTATCAGGTCGTTTGAACGGTGCAGATATCGCCCGTGCTGAAGGATACTCTGAAGGAACTGTTCCACTTCACACACTTCGTGCAGATATCGATTACGCTTGGGAAGAAGCAGATACTACATACGGTAAACTTGGTGTTAAAGTATGGATCTACCGTGGTGAAGTTCTTCCAGCTCGCAAAAACACTAAAGGAGGTAAATAACCAATGTTAGTACCTAAACGTGTTAAACACCGTCGTGAATTCCGTGGAAAAATGCGCGGTGAAGCAAAAGGTGGAAAAGAAGTAGCATTCGGTGAATACGGTCTTCAAGCTACAACTAGCCACTGGATCACTAACCGCCAAATCGAAGCTGCTCGTATCGCCATGACTCGTTACATGAAACGTGGTGGTAAAGTTTGGATTAAAATCTTCCCACACAAATCATACACTGCTAAAGCTATCGGTGTGCGTATGGGATCTGGTAAAGGGGCACCTGAAGGTTGGGTAGCACCAGTTAAACGTGGTAAAGTGATGTTCGAAATCGCTGGTGTATCTGAAGAGATCGCTCGCGAAGCGCTTCGTCTTGCTAGCCACAAATTGCCAGTTAAATGTAAATTCGTAAAACGTGAAGCAGAATAAGGAGAAGGCATGAAACTTAATGAAGTAAAAGAATTTGTTAAAGAACTTCGTGGTCTTTCTCAAGAAGAACTCGCGA
>NZ_JAJNSC010000055.1:0-1012 GCF_027497975.1 Streptococcus sp. SM5
GCCTACATGAAGTCGGAATCGCTAGTAATCGCGGATCAGCACGCCGCGGTGAATACGTTCCCGGGCCTTGTACACACCGCCCGTCACACCACGAGAGTTTGTAACACCCGAAGTCGGTGAGGTAACCGTAAGGAGCCAGCCGCCTAAGGTGGGATAGATGATTGGGGTGAAGTCGTAACAAGGTAGCCGTATCGGAAGGTGCGGCTGGATCACCTCCTTTCTAAGGATAAGGAACTGCGCATTGGTCTTGTTTAGTCTTGAGAGGTCTTGTGGGGCCTTAGCTCAGCTGGGAGAGCGCCTGCTTTGCACGCAGGAGGTCAGCGGTTCGATCCCGCTAGGCTCCATTGGTGAGAGATCACCAAGTAATGCACATTGAAAATTGAATATCTATATCAAATAGTAACAAGAAAATAAACCGAAAACGCTGTAGTATTAAAAGAGTTTATGACTGAAAGGTCAAAAATAAGGTTAAGTTAATAAGGGCGCACGGTGGATGCCTTGGCACTAGGAGCCGAAGAAGGACGTGACAAACGACGATATGCCTTGGGTAGCTGTAAGTAAGCGATGATCCAGGGATTTCCGAATGGGGGAACCCAACAGGTAATGCCTGTTACCCATATCTGTTAAGGATATGAGGAGGAAGACGCAGTGAACTGAAACATCTAAGTAGCTGCAGGAAGAGAAAGCAAAAGCGATTGCCTTAGTAGCGGCGAGCGAAACGGCAGAAGGGCAAACCGAAGAGTTTACTCTTCGGGGTTGTAGGACTGCAATGTGGACTCAAAGATTATAGAAGAATGATTTGGGAAGATCAGCCAAAGAGAGTAATAGCCTCGTATTTAAAATAGTCTTTGTACCTAGCAGTATCCTGAGTACGGCGGGACACGAGAAATCCCGTCGGAATCTGGGAGGACCATCTCCCAACCCTAAATACTCCCTAGTGACCGATAGTGAACCAGTACCGTGAGGGAAAGGTGAAAAGCACCCCGGGAGGGGAGTGAAATAGAACCTGAAA
>NZ_JAJNSC010000005.1:0-191339 GCF_027497975.1 Streptococcus sp. SM5
TCAGTTGTTGGAGCTTCAGTTGTTGGAGCTTCAGTTGTTGGAGCCTCAGTTGTTGGAGCTTCAGTTGTTGGAGCTTCAGTTGTTGGAGCTTCAGTTGTTGGAGCTTCAGTTGTTGGAGCTTCAGTTGTTGGAGCCTCAGTTGTTGGAGCTTCAGTTGTTGGAGCTTCAGTTGTTGGAGTGTAAGTATTTGTAAACTTACGAGCTTCATCTGCTTCTGTAACAGTAGCTACGAGTTTACCTTCACCGTTATCTACAACTTTAACATGAACTGTATAGCTTTCTTTAGAGTATGTAACTCCTTCTGCTGTACCAGCTTTTTCTGTAATTGTATATTCGTGGTCTCCAGCTTCAGTGTATGAAAGTTTGAAGGCTACTTCGTTTGTTGCAACTTCAACACCCTCAACTTCTTTACCGTTTGATGATGTTGCGATGACGTTTCCGCCTTCGCTCAATTCAAACTCAAATTGTTCTTTAGCAAGTTCTTTACCAACTAATTCTTTAGTTGCTTTGATGACTGCTTCAGCTGGTGTTGCTTTATATTTGTTTGTAAACTTACGAGTTGAATCTTCTTCTTTAACAGTAGCAACTAGTTTGCCTTCGCCATTATCTACTACTGAGACATGGATTGTGTGGCTTTCAGTTGAGTACTCAACTCCTGCTACTGATCCAGCTTTTTCTGTCAACACGTATTCGTGCTCGCCTGCTTCAGTGTATGAAAGTTTGAAGGCTACTTCGTTTGTTGCAACTTCAACACCCTCAATTTCTTTACCATTTGATGATGTTGCGATGACGTTTCCGCCTTCACTCAATTCAAACTCAAATTGTTCTTTAGCAAGTTCTTTACCAACTAATTCTTTAGTTGCTTTGATAACTGCTTCTGTTGGTGATACTTTATAAGTATTTGTGAATTTACGAGTTGAATCTGCTTCTTTAACAGTTGCAACTAGTTTGCCTTCGCCGTTATCTGTTACTGAGACGTGGATTGTGTAGCTTTCTTTAGAGTACTCAACTCCTGCTGCTGAACCAGCTTTTTCTGTCAATACGTATTCGTGATCGCCTGCTTCAGTGTATGAAAGTTTGAAGGCTACTTCGTTTGTTGCAACTTCAACACCTTCAACTTCTTTACCGTTTGATGATGTAGCGATTACATTTCCGCCTTCGCTCAATTCAAACTCAAATTGTTCTTTAGTAAGTTCTTTACCTACTAATTCTTTAGTTGCTTTGATAATAGCTTCTGCTGGAGTTGCTTTATAGGTGTTTGTAAACTTACGAGCTTCATCTGCTTCTGTAACAGTAGCTACGAGTTTACCTTCACCGTTATCTACAACTTTAACATGAACTGTGTAGCTTTCTTTAGAGTATGTAACTCCTTCTGCTGTACCAGCTTTTTCTGTAATTGTATATTCGTGGTCTCCAGCTTCAGTGTAGAGAACTGAGAAGACCACTTCATCTGTTGCTGCTTCAACACCATTAACTGTCTTACCGTTTGATGATGTTGCAATAACTTTTCCACCTTCGCTCAATTCAAATTCAAATTGTTCGTTAGCAAGTTCTTTACCAACTAATTCTTTAGTTGCTTTGAATGTAGCACGAGCTGGTGATGGCTCATATGTGTTTGTTAAAGTTGGTGCTTGAGTTGTAACCTCAGCTTTAAGTGTTCCACCTTCAGCTTTAACAACGACTGTTACTTCGTATGAGTTTTCATCAAATGTGATACCAGGAACTTTTGTTTCAGTATTTTCTTTGATAACATAGTTGTAGGTACCAGGACCTTTAGCTTTCAAACCTTCAAATGTGATGCTTCCATCTGCTTTGTTTGTTGTTGAAGCAATTGGAGTAGTCAAGTTGTTTGCATTGTACAAATCAAACTTGAACTCACCTTCTTTCAAGGCTACTGGACGATTTCCAGCAATTACTTTCTTAGCAGTGATTGAGAAATCTGCTGCGATTGGTTCGTCTTGAAGGTTAATCTTAGAACCTTCAGCTCCAAGAACTACCTTATATTCATTTTCATCAAGAGTATATCCAGCAGGTGCTGTTTTTTCTTTGATGATGAATGTCTTACCGACATATTTTTGATCAAACTCATCAGAGATTGCCACACCTTTTTCATTTGTAGTCAATTCTGTAGAGATAGTTCCATCTTCTGACTTAACTGTATAAACAGCGCCTGCAACTGGAACCAATGTGAAAGCATTTGTCTTGTTAATTTTAATCTTGAAGGCTGTAGAAGCTTCGATTTGTCCTTTTACAAGAGATCTACGTTCAGCTTTAAAATCTAAGTTTGTACGATTGCTACGTTGAGTAAGTGGAGTTCCATCTGCTTTAGTCAACTGGATAACGTTTTGAACATTTCGTCCATCACCAGGCGTAGTTGTATGGTACTCAACCCAGTATGCTTTAGATCCATCTGCAAAGATAAGATTGAACTGAGTATAGTTCTCATTCCAAGCTACAGTATAGTCAGTACCTTCTACCATCTTCTTAGCATCAGACGGAACTTGAGAAGTACCGTCGTTCATTGTAGCAGAAGAATAAACTACCAATGACTCTGGGATATACTGGATAGGAGCAAACTCAGCTGTGTTTGGAAGGAAGTCATTCAACACTAGGTTTTTACCATAGTCCTGTTTTCCTGTATTGACACGGATTCTCCATGGAGAGTATACATCACCTTTACCTACTGAACCGATAGCTGCTAACTTTGCTGAAGTCC
Source organism: Streptococcus sp. SM5 (assembly GCF_027497975.1). NCBI lineage: Bacteria > Bacillati > Bacillota > Bacilli > Lactobacillales > Streptococcaceae > Streptococcus > Streptococcus sp. SM5. Next base: position 2,717 of record NZ_JAJNSC010000005.1, read on the forward strand.
ATTCTTTACTTACTACATCGTTACCAACCTTAGCATAGTTTTCGAAACCTTCTTGCTTGCTGTCAACTGTCTTAGATGTAAAGGTATGTGTGATTGTTTTACCAACACCCTTGTTTTCAAAAGTAAGCGGCGTTGCTGTTTGGTCACTCTTGAACAAGAAAGTAATTGCATAATTTCCTTTCACGCCTTTAACGGTATCCCCGCCTGTTTTAGCTTGGAACTCATCAAGGTTCTTCAAAGTAACACGTGCCTTACCACCTTGGTTATCACCATTAGCAGTAACAACTACTGTACCGATATTTACTTTTGTTTCCTTATCGAACAATTCAGTCGTGCCGTTATACACGGTTACTGGTGTAGGAATATCTACATCAAAGTAATCGCCATTGGCCAATTTACCATCATATTGCTTGAGGTCAAATTGAACAAAGAACTGATTTGAACGATTGGTAATAATCTGATACGTACCATCTGCATTCGGTTCCAATTTGGAATCCGACATGTTGAGGACATTTATATCAGTTACTACACCCGTTAATTCTTTCCCATCCGCATAAGCGACATTGGTCGATAAGAACAATGCACTCAGGAAGGTCAGAACTGATACAAAAAATATTAAAAACGGCTTTTTCTTTAACTTTTTCACCATTAAATATTTCCTTCTTTCCCTATTTTTTTAAATATATTGAATTATTAAATAATCCAAGATAATAGTACTATATTTCAATTTAAAAGTCAATGAAATCGAAAACAAAAAGCCGATAATTTAATATATTTTTGCTATAATTTTATATCTTTTAAGTTTTTAGAATTTTTCCTTTTATAGCGTACATTTTTTATAAAAATATGATATATGAAAAACTTTGATAAATCAAATTTATGATATTCTGAATTTAAAAAGCTATTCAAAAAATTTTGAATAGCTTCCTATTATATAGTCAATAATTATAGTCAATAATTTTTACTTCTTCAATAAACTAAGCGCTTCAGCGTCTGCAATAATAATAACATCATTATGATTCTGAAGGCTACTTGCCGGAAGGCTTTCAGTCACAGGACCTTCAACAGTTCCAGTGATAGCTTCTGCTTTTGACTTACCGTAGGCAAAAAGAATAATAGACTTGGCATCCAAGATGTTTTTGATTCCCATTGAAATAGCTTGGGTAGGTACATCTTCGATTTTATCAAAGAAACGAGCATTAGCCTCAATTGTAGACTGATCTAAATCAACCAAGTGCGTTTGGCTGTCAAATGGTGTACCAGGTTCATTAAATCCAATATGCCCATTACGACCAATTCCCAATATCTGCAAATCTACAGGATGGTCTGCAAGAATTTGATTGTAACGTTCTACCTCTTCTTCTGCGTGGTCTTTATCACCACGAGGTAAGAAGCTTTCTTTAAATGGTTTTTTGTTGAAAAGATTTTCTTGCATGAAATAACGGTAAGACTGAGGATTATCTCCATCAAGTCCTACATATTCATCTAAGTTCACACTTGTTAGGCTTGAAAAATCAAGATCACTTTCAACGATTTGTTGATAAAACTCAAGAGGGCTGCTTCCTGTCGCAAGACCCAGTGTTTTAGCACCGTTTTCTAATTTTTCTTTCAAAATATCAAAGGCAACTTTCCCACCTTCGATTGGATTATCCACTTGAATAACTTTCATAATCAATTCCTCCGTTTTTCTTTCATTATATGGTATAGACCAATTTTTGTCAAGTGAAAACGGTTTATTTTTTTCACAAAACAATTCTTATTTACTTTTATTCATAATGAAGATGAAAAAAAGAGAGAGCAATTAAGCCCTCTCCATTTTCATGAATAAGAATTAGAAACTTATCCAATCTTAGAAGATATTTATTTAAACTTCATCTTCTTTACGCTTGGTAACCAATCCAAGACCAAATAATCCAAGTACTGCACTAATAGCCGCTACAACTGTAGTTGATTCTTCACCTGTATTTGGTAATTCACCTTCCTTAGGTGTTTCTGGTGTTTCTGGTGTTGGTGGTGTTACCGGCGGGGTCGGTGGTGTCACCGGTGGAGTTGGTGGTGTCACCGGTGGAGTTGGTGGTGTCACCGGTGGGGTCGGTGGTGTTACCGGCGGGGTCGGTGGTGTTACCGGCGGGGTCGGTGGTGTTACCGGCGGGGTCGGTGGTGTTACTGGTGGGGTCGGTGGTGTTACCGGCGGGGTCGGTGGTGTTACTGGTGGGGTCGGTGGTGTTACCGGCGGGGTCGGTGGTGTTACTGGTGGGGTCGGTGGTGTTACCTTGTTATTGAACTCGGTATCTTCTGGCATTTGTGTTGTTAGGGTCAACACTTTTCCATCCTTGGTTACCGTAACATTTACAGTAGCAACCATACCATCGTATTCCATACCAGTCTCAGTACCTTTTACTTCTTCTACGTGATAGAGGTGTGTACCTTCTTCACCACGTTTGAATTCAAGGGAGGAGAACTTGATTTTACCTTCAGCATCATTGCTTACAGTTTCAATCACTTTTCCATCCTTATCTTTCAGTACAAAAGTAAATTCACCAGCCTTCAATTCACGGCCTTCTAATTTCTTAGTGAAACTGAACTCAACTTTAACTGGAATATTAACAACACGTTTTTCAGTTGGTTTTTCTGGTTTTTCAACTGATTTCTTAGTTGGATCGTATTGATGAACGATTTGTGAAGCTGTATTTTCAATATCTACACCTTCTTTAGCCGTTTCCTTGATACGAGCAGGAATATCAAACTTGTAATAACGTCCAAATGCTAGCTTAGCAGTGTCAATCACTTGAGTAGCTTCTTCATCACCAAGTGATTTCGTTAAATCAGCTTTAGATGTCGCAGTAATAACACCATTTACGATTGCAATATCAAATTTAGTTGTTACGTCTTCACCTGTTACTGAATCGTATGCTTTAATATCGGCTACATTAACATCCAAGTTTTCGCTGTCATATTTATCTGTAATTCCTACAGATTGAATATTGTGACCTTCTGTGAATTTAGTTGTATCCAACCATACTTGGTAAACAACCTTATCACCTTTATGGAGTGTTTGAGTATTGATATTTTGCTTTTCATTATTATCAACATTGTCCACATATGGATCTTTGTTGGTATCAACTACTTTATCAGTCAACTCTTTATCATCATCAAGGAGTTTATTACCAGTGATATCGAATTTCTCTTCATTAAGAATATATTTCTCTGGATTGAACTCAGGAGTTTCTGGAGGAGTTACACGATTGTTAAATTCTTTATCCGCAATGTCGCCTACAGTCGCGATCAGAATTTTAGCTGTTCCATCGTGTTTCACTGTGACTGTTACATTCGCTTTCATTGTGTCGTATGTAACGGTTGCGTCGCTTCCTTTAACCTCTTCTACTGTGTAGTTGTGTACACCTTCTTGGTCTTTCTTGAACTCAAGTTTAGAGAACTTAACATTACCTGATGCATCGTTGCTTACAGTTTCAAGAGTCTTACCTTCTGAATCTTTAAGAACGAAGCTGAATTCGTTAGCTTTAAGCTCACGGCCTTCCAAACGTTTCGTGAAGTTGAATTCTACTTCAACTGGAACGTTGTTGACACGTTTTTCAGTTGGTTTTTCTGGTTTCACAACTTTCTTAGTAGTTGGGTTGTAGTAGTTGACTACTTGAGCCGCAGTATTTTCGATATCTACACCACCAGGTACATTAGCTTTCACTGTTGTTGGGATGTCGAACTTGTAGTAACGTCCAAATTCGAATTTAGTTGTGTCAATCACTTGTGTGTTTTCTGCATCGCCAAGTGACTTCGTGAAGCCATCTTTAAGGGTTGCAGTAATCACACCGTTGTTCACAGTAATATCGAATTTATCTGTTACTTCTGCGCCTGTTACTGAATCGTAAGCTTTAATCTTAGTAGCGTCAAGATTCAACTTAGTTTCATCGTAGTCATCTGAGATTCCTACTGATTGGATGTTGTCCTTGTTGTTTGCGTCAAATTTAGTTGTATCCAACCATACTTGGTAAATCAACTTGTCGCCACGTTTCACAGTCTTGGTGTTCAAGTTTTGAGCTTCGTTGTTTGATGCATCATCCGCATATGGGTTCGCATTGGTATCTGCGTACTTGTCTGCCAACTCTTTATCATCATCAACGAGCTTGTCGCCTGTGATATCGTATTTCTCTTCAGAAACAACATATTTCTCTGGTTGGAACTTAGGTTCAGTTGGTGGAGTTACGGTATTGTTGAATTCTTTATCAACAGCATCTGTTATATTCGCTACGATTGCTTTAGCTGTACCATCATGAGATACAACAACTTTCACAGTAGCAACCATTGTGTCGTATTTGACAGATGCATCTGTACCAGGAGTTTCTTCAACTGTGTAGTTGTATGTCTTACCAAGATCATCTCGACCGAACTCAAGAGCCTTGAAGACAATCTTACCAGTAGCATCATTCTTCACGCGCTCAACTTCAACGCCGTTTTTCTTCAAGACGAATTCGAATTCATTTGCTTGAAGTTCACGACCTTCCAAACGTTTAGTGAAGTTCATTTCCACTGGAACTGGAACACTATTGACACGTTTTTGAGTTGGTTTTTCTGGTTTCTCAACTTTCTTAGTAGTAGGATTATAGTAGTTCACTACTTGGGCTGCAGTATTTTCGATATCTGCACCTGCAGCTACATCATCCTTAACTGTTGTTGGAATGTCAAATTTGTAGTAACGCCCAAATTCGAATTTAGTTGTGTCAATAATTTGAGTATTTTCTGCATCCCCCAATGACTTAGTGTTACCAGCTTTGAGAGTTGCTGTAATAACTCCATTATTAACCGCAATATCAAATTTATCTGTTACTTCAGCTCCTGTTACAGAATCGTAGGCCTTAATATCAGCTTCATTCAGAGTTAATTTAGCTTCATCGTAGTTATCAGAAATTCCTACTGATTGAATATTATCTCTGTTATTAGCATCAAATTGAGTTGTATCTAACCATACTTGGTAAACCAATTTAGAACCACGTTTAACAGTCTTAGTATTTAAGTTTTCTGCTTCATTGTTGCTATCTTTATCAACATATGGATCAGTATTTGTTTCTGTATACTTGTTTGTTAACTCTTTATCATCATCAAGTAGTTTGTCACCAGTAATATCGTATTTCTCAGTATTTACAACATATTTTTCTGGTTGGAACTTAGGTTCTTCTGGTGGTGTTACAGTGTTGTTGAACTCTTTATCAGCTGGATTAGTCACAGTTGCAATGAGAGCTTTAGCAGTACCATCATGTGATACTGTTACAGTCACTTCTGCTTTCATAGTATCATATGTTACAGTCGCATCTGTTCCTACAACTTCCTCAACAGTGTAGTTGTATACACCTTCTTCACCCTTCTTGTATTCTAAGGCTGAGAATTTAACATTTCCTGTTGCATCATTCTTAACTGTTTCAACTTCATTACCTTTTGAATCTTTCAGAACAAAGCTAAATTCGTTAGCTTTCAGTTCACGACCTTCAAGTTTCTTAGTGAAGTTAAATTCTACTGAAATTGGTACACTGTTCACACGTTTTTCAGTTGGTTTTTCTGGTTTTTCAACTTTCTTAGTAACTGGATTGTAGTAGTTAACTACTTGTGTCGCAGTATTTTCAATATCTACTCCACCATCAACATCATTTTTAACAACTGCTGGGATATCGAACTTGTAGTAACGTCCAAATTCAAATTTAGTTGTATCGATAATTTGAGTATTTTCTGCATCACCAAGTGACTTAGTATTGCCAGCTTTAAGTGTCGCTGTCATTACTCCATTTTCAACTGTAATATCAAATTTATTTGTTACATCATCACCTGATACTGAATCGTAGGCTTTGATCTTAGTACCATCGACATCAACCTTAGTTTCATCGAAATCATCCGTAATTCCAACTGATTGTACCTTTTCCTTGTTATCAATTGTGAATTTAGTAGTATCTAACCAAACTTGATAAACTAATTTATCTCCACGTTTAACAGTCTTAGTATTGATATTTTCAGATTCGTTGTTATTCGTTTGATCAGCATATGGGTTAGTATTAGTATCTTTGTACTTGTCTTCCAACTCTTTATCGTCATCCAACAATTTGTTGTCTGTAATAGAGTATTTCTCTGTATTCAAGACGTACTTCTCTGGTTGGAACTTAGGTTCAGTTGGTGGTGTAACTGTATTATTGAATTCTTTATCAGCTGGTTCAGTTACATTTGCGATTAAAGCTTTTGCAGTACCATCATGTGAAACAGTAACTTTAACTTCAGCCTTCATCGTATCATAAGTAATAGTTGCGTCAGTTCCAGCTACTTCTTCAACAGTGTATTTATGTTCACCAACTTGACTCTTTTCAAATTTAAGAGCTTTGAATTTTACTTTACCATCCGCATCGTTCTTGACAGTTTCAACTTCTTTTCCTTTTGAATCTTTCAGAACAAAGTTAAATTCGTTGGCTTTCAGTTCACGACCTTCTAGTTTCTTAGTGAAGTTAAATTCTACTTCGATAGGAACACTGTTCACACGTTTTTGAGTAGGTTTTTCTGGTTTTTCAACTGTTTTACTTACTGGATTATAAACGTGGACGATTTGGTTGGCTTTGTTTTCGATGTCTACTCCACCTGGAACTGAATCTTTAACTGTTGCTGGAATATCAAATTTATAGTAGCGACCAAATGCAAATTTAGTTGTATCGATAACTTGTGTATTATCTACATCACCTAATGATTTGTTTACAGAAGTCTTAGATGTTGCTGTAATAACACCATTTTCAACCTTAATATCAAACTTATCAGTGACTTCATTACCAGTTTCACTATCGTAAGCCTTGATTTCACTAGAGTTAACCGTTAATTTATCAGCATCATAAGTATCAGAGATTCCAACCGATTGGATATTGTTTCTATCAGTGAAGTTCTTAGTATCTAACCATACTTGGTAAACTAATTTTTCACCGCGTTCAACAACCTTCGTATTGATGTTTTCTGCTTCGTTGTTAGTAGTTTTGTCAGCATAAGGGTTTGAATTTGTATCTGCGTACTCGTCTGTCAACTCATCATCATCGTCAACGAGTTTTGTACCAGTGATGTCAAATTTTTCTTTGTTAAGAACAAATTTTTCTGGTTGGAACTCAGGAGTCTCTGGAGGAGTAATCTTGTTGTTGAACTCTTTATCTTCAGTTCCATCTGTAGATTCTCCATTCTCATTTACTCCACCTGCTGAGCTTACATTTGTTACAGTTGTTAAGGCATGTCCATTTTTAGCAACTTCCACAGTAAGCGTTGCTTTCATAGTGTCATAAGTCATCCCTAGCTCTTTAGTAGCTGGAATAACCTCTTCTACTGTATAAGTATGTCTACCAACTTTTGTATTATCAAATGACAGTTCAGAGAAGGTAACAGTACCGTCTTCTTTATTTTTAACAGTTTCAACTTCTTCACCTGCTGCATTCTTCAGGACAAAGCTAAATTCACCTTCCTTAAGTTGGCGGCCCGCGAGTTTCTTCGTGAAATCAAACTTAGTAACTACTGGTGAAACTACATAGTTATTAAAGATTTTGTCATTAGCGTCTGCACTAAATCCACCTTCAGAACTATACTTAACTGTTGCTTCGAGATCACCCACTGCATTTTTTTCAGTTACAGTAACTGTCATTGTAACTGTCATTGCATCGTAATCAACGTTCGTATCAGAACCTTTTAACTCTGTAATCTTGTATTTATAGGTACCAGGATTACTAAATGATAATTCACTAAATGTTGCCTTACCATTTTTGTTTGTGACTGTTTCTTCATGTTTATCAGGAGTACTCTTTTCCTCTGTTAACTTGAAGCTAAATTCCCCATCTGTTAATACACGTCCATCAAGTTCCTTTTCAAATTCAGGCGTAACTTTAGCTGGTTCGCGTTTTACATAGTAATAGATCGGTTGTTTATAAGGCGTTAAAGAGTTTAATAAGTCAACATTTGTACCAATACCATAATTTCCTCTTTCCAACTGTGCATTTGGAGAAAGGTGTCCAATATTGTCCCCTAAGAATGGTACAAATACCGTTTTCTTAGGTATATAGCCAGCTGCATTTTGGAAGTCAAATGGAATTTCCTTACCATTTGGGTAGTCTGTAACTTGTTGTGTTCTTGGATCGGTTACTTTATGTGGAATAGTCGTAAGAGGTGTCTTTTTAACAGCTAGTTCTTGTTTGTTATAATCACCTGGTTTGATTGGTTTAGTTTCTGCGAGTAGCATGTAACCATCTGTTTCCAAAGTACCATCAGAACGTTTGTCCTGTTGTTTTGGATCTAATAAGTAAACACGAACAACTACTGAACCATCTTCTCCAACAATTTCTTTAATACGTTTAATTCCTGCGCGTTCAGCATCCATAAACTTTGTCCCAACTTTATAAGGACGACTTACAAAGCCAGTTGTAGTATCTGGATCTGCTGCTTGATAGAGTTTATAACCGTCAAATTCGCGCTCACCTGAAGCAGTAAAATGTTGTCCTTCCATAGCTTTAGTTGTGTATTTAGCTAAATCTACTTCGTTTCCATTATCTTTATAATCTTGGACAGTTTTATCTGTTTTGTTAGCATTGAATGTTGGGTTACTTCTATCAACGACTTTATAGTAAGTTGTTTTTTCAACAAATCTAGGGATTTTACTATTTGTATCTGTAATCCTACGGCCATTATAAGCTGGTTCTACAACGTTAATAATATCTGTTGAAGTACGAGCCTTATAAACTGCATCGAACAGTTTTTGTTCCTCTGTAGTCAGTTGATGCCCACTTGCCACAAGATTTTTGATATTATCTCCAACTTCAAAACCATATTGAAGGAAGGGTTGAGGTGCTTCAGCCTTACTAGCAGCTACCCCTTTATTATAATCAACCTGATAAGTCAGTTCTCCATTAGAAGCTGTCTTAGTAGTTGTAAAGCTTTGAATACCACTTGATGCAGAAATAGTTCTTGTTTCAACTACATTTCCAGTATTCTTATCAATTAATTCGACAGTTGTTTCAGTAGAATCATCAAATCTCTTGTATGAACGAGAGTAGTAGTTTGTATTGTAACGTTTATTAAACTCAGTTAGTTCTACAATACTATAAGTATAAACATCACCTTCTTTCCTTTCATAACCAGCTGACACTGCTTGGGAATTAACAGTTGCACCATTTGGGTTTGACATTTCTGGTGTAGCTTTTTCACCGTCTTTTAGATAGGTTTCTGTCGCAATCGGTGTAACATTATGGTCATCAGCTGCACGACGACTACGTACTTTTGGTTTATTTTCTTCAGAAACAGCTGGTTTTACTTCTTCCTTTGTTTCAGAAGGTTTGAAAGCTTCTGTAGCTTCAGCTTCAGATTTTGCTTCAGTAGTTTCTGGTTTTGCTTCCTCTTTAACTTCAGAAGCAGGTTGAAGTTCTACAATACTATTTGCATCAGTCGCTTCAGGTTTAGCGACATCTTCTTTTATTTCAGGAACTACTTCTGTAGAAACCTCTTCCTTTTTAGATGACTCTCCAAAAGGATCATCATGACTTACCATCTCAGTTTTTTCCTCAGAACTTGGTTGTGCAGGAAGCTCGGAAGCTAATACAGTACCACTATTAGCCATCATAAAGCTAAGAGTTGTTCCTAAAAAGACTGATGCAACACCAACCTTATATTTACGCAAAGAGAAGCGTTGTTGTTCTTTTCTTATCATATTGATAAGTTCTCCTTTTTAATATTTTTACTATTAGTCAGAAACAATTTGATGTTTTAATATTTTTGGTTTTTAAATACATAATTCTTCTAACTTCTTTAGTATCTTCATCTTATCATAAGAATTTAAATAGTTCAAAGAATTATGCGCTCCTGAAAACGTTTACTTTTTTTATTTGTTTTTTAAAATAAATAATCAAAAATTATACTGTATTTTTAAATGTTGGTTCAAGAGAAAACTGATTTAAAAGGATTTTTAAAATAGAAAACTAACAATTTCTATTATATTTAAATTTCTATTTTATATTTGCAGCTCCTTTATTTTACTTGTGAATGTGATTTTCATAACTAAATTTATATTATTGTAAAAAAAAGATTCTCAAATGAGAATCTTCTTTTATTAAATCGCTTCTGTGACAAAACTTCTGCTTTCTAATACTTTTAGCATGGCATCTGCTGTATCCAAAGCTGTAAAGAGAGGCACCCCATGTTCGATAGCTGAACGTCTGATTTGCTCTCCATCTTCATCGGCTGTCCGTTTGGTACCAACTGTGTTGATGATAGCTTGAATTTTTCCTTTGCGGACGTAGCTTGGGATATCATGTTCATCATCACCAATCTTACCAACGAGTTGGGCTTGCAATCCATGACTTGCAAAGAACTCTGCTGTTCCAGCAGTTGCAAGGATTCCGTAACCAATGTTTTGGAAACGACGCGCTAAATTCAAAGCTTCTTCTTTTGCATCGTCTGCTATGGTAAAGACAACATTACCAAAGGTTGGCAAGTGAAGGTATGAAGCTTCAAAAGCTTTATAAAGTGCTTTTTCAAGAGTGGTATCAGAACCCATGACTTCCCCTGTTGACTTCATTTCAGGTCCTAACAAGCTATCTACTTTCGCTAGCTTAGTAAAGGAGAAGACTGGCGCCTTGATATGAACGCGAGTGCTTTCTGGGTAAAGTCCATCTTGGTAACCAAGTTCTTCAAGACTTTGACCAAGAATCAACTTAGTCGCAACCTGAGCCATAGGGATGTTGGTTACTTTAGAAAGGAATGGTACGGTACGGCTAGCACGCGGATTTACTTCAATAACGAAGACTTTCTCATCCTTGATAACAAACTGGATGTTCATCATCCCAAGACAGTTGAGCCCGATTGCAAGACGCTTAGTGTAATCAGCAATCGTTTCTTGCACCTTTTGAGACAAGGTTTGTGGAGGGTAAACAGCCATGGAGTCACCTGAGTGGACACCAGCACGTTCGATATGTTCCATGATACCTGGAATGAGAACATTTTGTCCGTCTGAGATGGCATCAACTTCACATTCTTGTCCAACGATATAAGAGTCAACAAGAACTGGATGGTCTGGACTTGCCTTAACCGCAGTACGCATGTAAGAACGAAGATCATCTTCATTTTCAACGATTTCCATAGCGCGTCCACCCAAGACATAAGAAGGGCGAACGAGAACTGGGAAACCAATTTTACGTGCAGCAAGTACTGCTTCTTCTTCATTGGTTGCAGTCTGGCCTGGTGGCTGTGGAATATCCAAGTCTTTGAGGGCTTGCTCAAAGAGGTCACGGTCTTCGGCACGGTCCAAGTCCGCAACTTGAGTACCAAGGATAGTTACACCAGCTTTTGCCAATGGCTCAGCAAGGTTGATAGCTGTTTGACCACCAAATTGAACGATAACACCTTTTGGTTGCTCTAAGTCGATAACATTCATAACATCTTCGAATGTCAATGGTTCAAAGTAAAGTTTGTCTGATACAGAGAAGTCTGTTGAAACTGTCTCTGGGTTTGAGTTCATGATGATAGCTTCATAGCCAGCAGCTTGGATTGCCTTAACAGAGTGAACAGTTGCGTAGTCAAACTCCACACCTTGACCGATACGGATTGGACCAGAACCCAAGACTAGAACAGACTCCTTATCAGACTTAATAGATTCATTTTCCCAACCATAGGTTGAATAGAAGTACGGAGTTTCTGATTCAAACTCTGCTGCACAAGTATCAACCATCTTGTAAACTGGGACAATCTTGTTTTCCAAACGTAGTTGACGAACTTGGTCAGCTGTAGTATTCCAGAGTTCAGCAATCTTACGATCTGAGAAACCATTGAGTTTTGCTGTTTTTAAGACGTCTACATCTTGTGGATGAGAACCTAATTCTTGCTCAATCTCAAAGATATGCAAGAGTTTATCAAGATAGAAAATATCAATCTTAGTCAAATCTGCAATCTCTTCTGGTGTATAACCACGACGAATGGCTTCTGATACATAGAAAAGACGGTCATCTTGTGCTTTGACAACTTTTTCAATCAAGGCATCATCTGAAACATCTGCAAGTTCAGGCATTTCATTGTGATGCACCCCAATTTCAAGTGAACGACAAGCTTTAAGAAGTGACTCTTCGATGTTCCGACCGATGGCCATAACTTCTCCAGTCGCCTTCATCTGAGTACCGAGACGACGTTCACCCTTTTCAAATTTATCAAATGGGAAACGAGGAATCTTAGCAACAACATAGTCAAGCGCTGGTTCAAACATAGCATAGGTTGATCCTGTAACTGGGTTAATAACCTCATCCAAGGTCAATCCTACTGCAATCTTTGCAGCCAATTTAGCGATTGGATAACCAGTCGCCTTAGAAGCAAGGGCTGATGAACGAGATACACGAGGGTTTACTTCGATGACATAATACTTAAAGCTATGAGGATCAAGTGCCAACTGAACGTTACATCCACCTTCAATCTTGAGAGCGCGGATAATGCTCAAGCTCGCGTCACGAAGCATTTGGTTTTCATAGTCTGACATGGTTTGTGCTGGGGCAAATACGATGGAGTCTCCTGTGTGAATCCCAACTGGGTCAAAGTTTTCCATGTTACAAACAACAAGGGCATTGTCAGCTGAGTCACGCATAACCTCGTACTCAATTTCCTTGAAACCGGCAATGGAACGCTCAATCAAACACTGGGTAACAGGTGACAACTTCAAACCATTTTCAGCGATTTCACGCAGTTCTTCCTCGTTGGCACACATACCACCACCGGTTCCACCAAGAGTGAAGGCTGGACGGACAATGACTGGGTAGCCAATAGTTGCTGCAAAAGCAACAGCTTCTTCAACCGTATTTACAATTTCAGATTCTGGGATTGGTTGATTCAGCTCTTCCATCAATTGTTTAAAGAGATCACGGTCCTCAGCTTGGTCAATGGCAGACAATTTAGTACCGAGAAGTTCTACTCCAAGCTCATCTAAGATTCCGTTTTTAGACAATTCCATGGCCATATTAAGCCCTGTTTGCCCCCCTAGAGTTGGAAGCAAAGCATCTGGACGTTCCTTACGGAGAATACGAGTCACAAACTCAAGTGTGATTGGCTCGATGTAAACCTTGTCTGCAATTTCCTTATCAGTCATGATGGTTGCAGGGTTAGAGTTTACCAAGACAACCTCATAACCTTCTTCTTTCAAAGACAAGCAGGCCTGGGTTCCAGCATAGTCAAACTCAGCAGCCTGACCAATAATAATCGGACCAGAACCAATCACCATAATTTTTTGAATATCAGTACGTTTAGGCATAGTTTATGATACAAAGCCCGTCAAGAAAAAAGTGAAAATAGGAAACTCGGTGCAGACGCATTCAGCATCAAAACTATGTTTATCTTTTTCACACAGTTCTTAGGGCGTGTTCACTTCCGCGAACAATGTATCTTCTCCTTTCTATTCGGCAACTCTCTGATTGCCATTAAATAAGATACAAAGGACGAATAGAAAGCGATTGAATTTTAGGAAACCAAGGAAGGATTGACAATCCGAGTTGGTTTCTCTAAATTCCAAGCTTTCCGTCCGTGTTCAATTCCATAAATTCTCCGACGATTTCTCACTCGTCTTTAGTTTGATTGTTTAAAAGCTTCCATCATTTCGATAAACTCGTCAAATAGGTAGCTTGCGTCGTGTGGCCCAGGAGCAGCGTCTGGATGGTATTGGACTGAAAATCCTGGTTGATAACGATGGCGAACCCCTTCAACAGACTTGTCATTGATTTCTTCGTGGGTAATAATCAAATGGTCTGGCAAATCTTCGCGACTAACGGCATAACCATGGTTTTGACTAGTGAAGTCCACGCGCCCTGTTGCAATTTCGCGAACAGCATGGTTGAAACCGCGGTGACCAAACTTCATCTTATAAGTCTTAGCACCATTAGCCATAGCAAATAGTTGGTGGCCCATACAAATTCCAAAAATAGGAATTTTACCTTGAATTCCACGTATCATGTCAAGTGCCTGTGGAACATCTTCAGGATTACCTGGACCATTTGACAACATGACACCATCTGGATTCAAATGTAGAATTTCATCTGCTGTTGTTGTGTAAGGTACAACCGTTACGTTACAATCTCTCTTAGATAGCTCTCTTAAGATAGAATGCTTAAGACCAAAGTCAACAAGAACAACACTTAAGCCAACACCTGGTGCAGGATAAGCAGTCTTAGTCGAAACTTGCTTAATATTATCAATTGGTAAGACCGTTGCCTGAAGTTGATCTGAAATATGATCAATACTATCACCGACATGAGTAATAGTTGCTCTCATAGTTCCGTGCTTTCGAATAATTTTTGTAAGGGCACGTGTATCAATACCAGAAATACCAGGAATCTTTTTAGATTTCAAAAATTCGTCAAGGGTCATCTGGTTGCGCCAGTTACTAGCTCTACGAGCTTCTTCAAATACCACTACTCCTTTACAGGTTGGACTAATGGATTCATAATCATCACGGTTGATTCCATAATTTCCTACCAAAGGATAAGTGAAAGTTAAAATCTGTCCATTGTAGGACTGGTCAGTGATAGATTCTTGGTAACCTGTCATCCCTGTATTGAAGACAATTTCACCAGTCACATCGATATCTGCTCCAAAGCCTTTACCTTCAAAGATTGTCCCATCTTCTAATACTAGAAGTCTTTTTGTCATAATTCACCTCTCGTGAACGCTCTCAGGCGTCTTTTAACGTCTTGTGTTAGTTAATATTTCTACTTGCCAAAACGGATTCTAAAATAGCCATTCTTACAAATACACCGTTGGTCATCTGCTGAACAATACGTGATTTTGGTGCTTCAACCAAATGGTCAGCAATTTCTACATCACGATTAACAGGAGCAGGGTGCATAATAATAGCTTTTTCTTTCAATCGTTCATAACGGGCTTGATTTAAACCATGCTGAGAATGATAGCTCTCTTTTGAAAAAACTACTCCACTTTCATGGCGCTCGTGCTGGACACGTAACAGCATCATCACATCTACTTGATCAATAATTTCGTCAATGGTTACAAACTTACCATAATCAGCAAATTCTTGGCTTCGCCATTCTTCAGGGCCTGCAAAATATAGTTCTGCACCTAAACGTTTTAAAATTTGCATATTAGACTTAGCTACGCGCGAATGATCTAAATCCCCGGCAATGGCAATCTTAAGCCCTTGAAAATTACCAAATTCTTCATAAATCGTCATTAAGTCAAGTAAACTTTGACTAGGATGTTGACCCGAACCATCTCCTCCATTAATAATGGATGTTTTGATCGTTGGACTCGCTATTAATTCTCTATAGTAGTCTACCTCTGGATGACGGATGACACAAGCATCTACACCAAGAGCAGACAGAGTCAAAATCGTATCATAGAGTGTCTCACCCTTATTGACTGAGCTTGTTTTCACATCAAAATCCAAGAGATTTAGACCAAGTTTAATCTCTGCTACTTCAAAAGATTTGTGAGTCCTGGTTGAACTCTCGAAAAAGAGATTGGCAACTATAGGTTTATCTGTATAGGACTTACTGGCACCATTTTTAAACTCGATGCCTCTCTTAATGAGTTTCATGACTTGATCGACCGTCAAATCTTCCATCGATACTACATGTTGCAAGGCTTGTTGATTTTCCGACATAGCTACTCCTTCAGCTGTTTAAGCTTCTTCGGTAATCAGGACTCTGTCTTGACCATCAAGTTCTGTCATCTCAACGATGATTTCTTCAGAACGACTGGTTGGAATATTTTTCCCGACATAATCTGGACGGATTGGTAACTCACGGTGACCACGGTCAACCAGCACAGCTAAGCTTACACGAGCAGGGCGACCCTTACTGACAATATTATCAATAGCAGCACGAATGGTACGACCAGTGTAGAGAACATCATCAACCAAAACAACTTCTCGATCTGTCACATCTACAGAAATCAAGGAAGTATCTTCACCGCTTTTAACATCATCTCGGTAGGGCTTAGTATCTAATTCTACAACAGGAACTGATAGATTTTCTAATTGTTCCAAGCGTTCTTGAATACGGCGAGCAATAAACACACCTCTAGTTTTAATCCCTGCTAAAACGATTTTATTTAAATCTTTATTGCGTTCAATAATCTCGTAGGTAATACGAGTAATAGCACGCTTAACAGTTAATTCGTCAACTACTTCTTTTGTCTTCATGACAAACCTCCAAAAAGAAAAGTCTCCTTAGACAAGGAGACTTGAGAATGTATCATTAAGCGAGCCATACTGGAAACAGCATAGACTTACTCTTCTACTTTATCGAGCTCCTTGCCTGCCTCACGGGACAGGTTTAAAGGAATATTTTATTGTCCTTACTATATCACAAAGCCCAGTTCAAAGCAAGTAAAAACATTCAATGTTTGACCTTATAATGAACTAAAATCATACAATTGTGGATAGTGTTCGCATTCTGGATTTTTCGGATGACAAATGGCACGTCCAAAGTAAATCATGGCCTGATGGGCTGCTAACCATTCTTCTGGTGGCAAGACATCCATGACACGTTTTTCAACTTCAAGTGGCGTAGCTGATTTTTTAACAATATCATGGTGTTTGCAGATACGTTCTACGTGAGTATCAACTGCAAAAGCTGGAATTCCAAATCCCACACTCATGACTACATTGGCTGTTTTTCGGCCAACTCCTGCCAAACTCTCTAATTCTTCCCTGATCTGAGGAACTTGACCACCAAAATCATCCAGAAGTTGTTGGGCACATTTTTTGAGGAATTTTGCTTTGTTTCGATAAAGACCTAGGCGAGAAATATGTTTTGCAATTTCACTCTCACTGGCATCTGCCATGGCTTGAGGCGTAGGGAACGCTTCAAAAAGAGCTGGAGTTGCTTTATTTACCGCAGCATCTGTCGTTTGAGCAGATAGCATAACGGCAACCAAAAGCTCAAAATGATTGCGAAAATCTAGACTTGGTTTCGCATCGGGAAAAAGAGCTATGATTTCCTCAATGACATGACGGGCACGTTTCTTGGATAAAACCATCTACTCATCTCCATCAAACAGCCCTTGCAACTCTGCAAAAGGACTATTTTCTTCTTTCTTAACTGCTTGTTGAGCTTGATATTCTTCCTCAGACATGATTTGCCAGTCATTTCCAGAGACAAAACCCTGACCAGCTTCTTCTTCAGCCGTTAAGACTTTGATTGGAATATTTAGTAAGATATTATCAGATACGCTCTCAGAAAGGTCGATTTCTCCATTTTCGATAGGTAAAACCAAGTCATCATCTAGAACTTCTTGGTCCAATTGATTGGTAGCACCTTCCATAAAGACTTCTGTCACTGGGTAAGACTCTTTCAATTCTACCGGCTCCATACTGCGGCTAGAAGCTAGAACGATTGTATAAGATAACTGATAATCAAGGAAAAACATACGGTCTTCGTACTGAACTTTCCCTACTGCTTGGATATCTTTTACATCTAAAATTTCTTGATTACGGTCACGTAAGTCAGCTGACAAGTCTAGAGTTTGCTCAAAGTGCAATCCTTCAGGCAACTTACGAATTTCTTGAATATTTAATTTCATACTTCCTCCATAAAGATTTACTCACTTGATTATACCATGAAATCACTTAATTTAACCGCTCCAGACCTTGATTTAATTTTTATCATTTTTTGATATATTTATTATGACAATTTTATTTTTTGTGCTATACTATAGGCATCAATACATGAGCAAAGGAGGACGCTCATATGGAAGACAAAGCTCTTTTAGCTGAAGCCTATCAACTCGTTTCAGAATTAAATCAAACGATACAAAGCTGTAAACAAGGATTACCTGATGATCAGCGCTTACAACAAATTATTGACCAGCTTCTTAATCAACTTAAAAAGGCCAAAAAACTAGATAATTCTATCTTAATTGAACTGGAATCATTTTACCAACGGACTAGCCTTTTGATTGGACTTGGTTCACTGAAATTAAATGACCAAGCCCGCACTGCTTGGAGAAACTATGACAAGTTTCACTACGATCACGTTAAACATACGTTGACACTCTATGGACCTGTTTTTGGTTTTTAAAAATAGAGGGTTTTCTGGCTTAATCTTGACAAATTTTCTCAAAAAAAGTATGATGATTGCAACAATACTCGGAGGTAAGGGAGACATGAACAACTAAGTCTATCAAATAAAGAACCTTTATTTAGTAGATCTTGTTTCTGTCTCTTTTTTGTGTGCTCTTTTTCTGCTGGATTTTCAGCCCTTTTAAAAGAGTTTTTTTGACATAGACGATTAGCTCTACTAGGTAAAGTAGAGCTTTTTGTTATGCAATATGAACATTCTAGAAAGGGCAATCATATGATAAAAATCAATCATCTGACCATCACACAAAACAAAGATTTACGAGATCTTGTTTCTGATTTAAACATTACCATCCAAAACGGAGAAAAGGTCGCTATTATAGGCGAAGAAGGAAATGGAAAATCGACTTTACTACGAGCTTTAATGGGAGAAAAATTAGCTGATTTCTCTATCAGGGGAGAAATCCAATCTGATCTTCAATCACTGGCTTACATTCCTCAAAAACTAGCTGAGGACCTGAAAAAGAAAACTCTACATGACTACTTCTTTTTAGAGTCTACAGATTTGGACTACAGCATTCTCTATCGTTTGGCTGAGGAGTTGCACTTTGATAGCGACCGTTTTGCTAGCGACCAAGAAATTGGTAGTCTCTCGGGTGGTGAAGCATTGAAAATTCAGCTCATCCATGAATTTGCCAAACCCTTTGAGATTTTATTTTTAGATGAACCTTCAAATGACCTGGATATAGAGATGGTTTATTGGCTAAAAAAACATATTCAAAAGATGAGGCAAACCGTTATTTTCATTTCTCATGATGAAGATTTTCTCTCTCAAACGGCAGACACCATTATCCACTTGCGACTGGTCAAGCACCGGAAAGAAGCGGAAACGCTAATAGAGCATTTAGACTACGATAGCTATAGTGACCAGAGAAAGGCTAATTTTGTTAGACAAAGCCAGCAAGCTGCCAACGACCAGAGAGCCTATGACAAAACCATGGAAAAACATCGCCGAGTTAAGCAAAATGTAGAAACTGCACTTCGAGCTACCAAAGACAGTACTGCCGGTCGCCTATTGGCTAAAAAGATGAAAACTGTTCTCTCTCAAGAAAAACGCTTTGAAAAGGAAGCTCAGTCCATGATCCAAAAACCACTTGAAGAGGAACACATCCAACTTTTCTTTTCAGACATAGAGCCATTAGCGGCTTCAAAAGTCTTAGTTCGACTAGAAAATGAGACTTTATCCATTGGCCAACGAATTCTGTCTCAAGGGCTACAATTAACTATCCGTGGTCAAGATAAAATCGGCATTATCGGTCCCAATGGCGTTGGCAAATCCACTCTTTTAGCAAAGTTACATCAACTACTAAGCGGCAAAAGAGAGATTTCGCTTGGTTTTATGCCACAAGATTACCAAGAAACACTGCAATTGGATCTATCCCCAGTAGAATTTCTCAGCCAATCTGGACACAAAGAGGAAATACAGAAAATCCAATCTCGCTTAGCCAGTCTTAATTTCAGCTATCCAGAGATGCACCACCAAATCCACTCCTTATCTGGAGGTCAACAAGGTAAACTCCTTCTTTTGAATTTAGTTCTGCGAAAACCAAACTTTCTCCTTCTGGATGAACCCACACGAAATTTTTCTCCAACTTCTCAACCAGAAATCAGAAAACTCTTTGCCACTTATCCTGGTGGTCTCGTCACTGTTTCGCATGATCGACGTTTCTTAAAAGAAATTTGTACGAGTATCTATAGTCTGACAGAGCATGGTTTGGAAGTAGTCGATTTACAAGATCTTTAACTTTTGAAAATAAAACATCCAGAGGAAAACCTCTGGATATTTTTTACATATTTTTCAAACGCTCAATTCGTTCTGAAATAGGTGGATGCGTATAAAATAGTTTTTTTAAGAAACCTGGTTTTTGAGGATCATTGATATAAAGTGCACTACTAGCATCATCCACATGATGACTCATGGGTTGACTATTGTCTAATTTTTGTAAAGCATTGATCATCCCTTGCGGATTACGAGTTAATTCCACACTTGAAGCATCCGCTAAAAATTCTCGTTGGCGAGAAATAGCTAATTGCACTAAAGTTGCTGCAAGAGGTGCCAGAACTATGGCTAAGAGAGAAATAACTAACAGAATCACTTCAAGTCCTCCACCGTCACGGTCACTATTTCTTCTACTGCGTGATGCTCCACCCCACCACATCATACGACCAGCCATACTTGATAAAAGGGTAATGGCACTAGCTAGAGCAACAGCAATAGTTGAAATACGAATATCGTAGTTGCGAATATGGCTAACCTCATGGCCGATCACGGCTTCTAACTCCTCACGGTTCATGATATCTAACAGTCCTGATGTAGCTGCTACAGCAGCATTTTGAGGATTAGAACCTGTGGCAAACGCATTTAAGCTAGCATCATCGATAACATAAACACGTGGCATTGGAATTTGAGCTACCATAGCCATATCCTCCACAACATGATAGAGAACTGGTTCTTCATTCCTGTCAACTTCACGCGCCCCATTCATGCTCATAACAATCTCTGTAGATTGGAAAATCATGGATACTGCATAGACAAGTCCGATAAGAATAGCTAAAGTTACTCCCATCAAACCAGAGTTCATAAATAAATAGCCTACTGCATAACCTACTAAAGCCAATAGAAGGAAAAATACAGTTAAAAGAACTATTGTTTTACGTTTATTACTTGCAATTTGTTGATACAGCATTTTACTCACCTAGACTAGAAAAATCAACCTTAGGCAGCGCTTTTTCTTCTTCAGGTGTTTGAAGAAATTCAGACGCTTTAAACCCAAAAATCCGAGCAACCAAATTACTTGGGAAGGTTTCTAATTTAACATTGTAGTTGCTAACAACACTGTTATAAAGTTGACGAGAGTAGGATATTTTATTTTCTGTGTTAGTCAATTCTTCTTGTAATTTGGCAAAATTGGCACTAGCCTTTAAGTCAGGGTAATTCTCAGCCACCGCAAAGATGCCCGATACTTGACGAGTCAATGCATCACTAGCCTTCATAGTTTCTGCAGGCGTAGTTGCTGCCGCTACTTGTGTTCGAAGTTGAGTCACTTTTTCAAGTGTAGAACTTTCATATTTCGCATAACCTTTAACCGTTTCAATCAAGTTAGGCAAGAGATCATTTCGACGTTTCAACTGAACATCAATCTGACTCCATGCTTCCTTTGTTTGCATACGCACTCTGACTAGGCTGTTATAACTAACAATCACAAAGAGAACAATAAAAGTAGAAATTCCAAGAATAATCCAAGACATAGTAGGATTCCTTTCTCATTTAAGATTAGTACCAGTATATCAAATTTCCATATTTTTGTGGTAAAATAAGATGACATAAAAGAAGGATAGAACTATGAAACCAGAAACATTTTACACATTACTTGACCAACAAAATATTATTCTTACTGACCAGCAAAAAGCACAATTTGAGCGCTATTTTGAACTCTTAGTCGAGTGGAACGAAAAAATCAATCTAACTGCTATTACTGAAAAGGAAGAAGTCTACCTCAAACATTTTTATGATTCCATCGCTCCCATCCTAAAAGGGATGATTGCAAACCAAGAAATTAAGTTACTGGATATTGGAGCAGGGGCAGGATTTCCTAGTCTCCCTATGAAGATTCTCTACCCTCAACTAGATGTGACCATCATTGATTCTCTAAATAAGCGAATTAACTTCCTTCAACTTTTAGCTGAGGAGCTTAATCTAGAAGGTGTTCATTTCTACCATGGGCGCGCAGAAGATTTTGCTCAAGATAAGAATTTCCGTGCCCAATTCGACATTGTGACAGCTCGTGCAGTTGCCCGTATGCAGGTTCTCTCTGAGTTAACCATTCCCTACCTTAAAGTTGGTGGAAAACTTTTGGCACTTAAGGCAAGTAATGCACCTGAGGAATTGACAGAAGCCAAGAATGCCCTCAACCTTCTCTTCAGCAAGGTCGAAGACAACCTTAGCTATACACTTCCAAATGGAGACCCTCGCTACATCACCATTGTTGAAAAGAAAAAGGAAACTCCAAACAAATATCCACGTAAGGCTGGTATGCCCAATAAACGCCCTCTTTAAGATATTTTAAAAAGATACCTACAAAATTAGCCTCGCTCTCTTATTTCAGGGCTCGGGAAAAAATGATTTACAAAATCATTTTTTTCTGCTATACTATCACAAGCAAAGGTTTTTAATGTCATCCCGTGAGGTGACGAAGACGCAAAAATATATGAAATTCTTTAAGAATGAGATAATTCTCTTTTTAAAGAAGTCTTACTCTGAGAGCCTATTGCTGTAAAATAATGGGCTCTTTTTTGATGCCCAAAAAGTGAGGTATTTATGAAACAAGAATCAACTGTTGATTTGTTACTCGACGTTGACCAACGTCCTTCTTTTGGTAAGGGAATCCTACTCAGTTTCCAGCACGTGTTTGCCATGTTTGGTGCAACCATCTTGGTACCATTGATTTTGGGAATGCCTGTATCCGTTGCCCTCTTTGCTTCAGGGGTTGGTACCCTCATCTATATGATTGCAACAGGTTTTAGAGTTCCTGTTTATCTTGGTTCTTCTTTCGCCTTTATTACAGCCATGTCACTTGCCATGAAAGAAATGGGGGGTGATGTATCTGCTGCTCAGACAGGGGTTATCCTAACTGGTTTTGTTTATGTCCTTGTTGCTGCAAGTGTTCGCTTCGCAGGTACAAAATGGATTGATAAACTCTTGCCTCCAATCATTATTGGTCCTATGATTATCGTTATCGGTCTTGGGCTTGCTGGCTCTGCCGTAACCAATGCTGGTCTTGTAGCTGACAGCAACTGGAAAAACGCTCTTGTAGCCGTTGTTACTTTCTTGATTGCTGCTTTTATCAATACAAAAGGAAAAGGTTTCCTTCGTATCATTCCTTTCCTCTTTGCAATTATTGGTGGATATCTCTTCGCGCTAGCACTTGGCTTAGTTGACTTCACTCCTGTTCTTCAAGCTAACTGGTTTGAAATTCCTGGTTTCTACCTACCATTTAATACAGGTAGTGCCTTCAAACAATACGACCTTTACTTTGGTCCGGAAACAATCGCAATCTTACCAATCGCTATCGTAACTATTTCTGAACATATCGGAGACCACACCGTTCTAGGTCAAATCTGTGGACGCCAATTCTTGAAAGATCCAGGTCTTCATCGTACCCTTCTCGGTGATGGTATCGCAACTTCTGTTTCTGCCTTCCTTGGCGGACCAGCAAATACAACTTACGGTGAAAATACAGGCGTTATCGGTATGACTCGCATCGCTTCTGTATCTGTTATTCGTAACGCTGCTTTTATCGCTATCGCCCTTAGCTTCCTTGGTAAATTTACTGCCTTGATTTCTACAATTCCAAACGCTGTACTTGGTGGTATGTCAATCCTTCTATACGGGGTTATCGCAAGCAACGGTTTGAAAGTCTTGATCAAGGAACGTGTAGACTTTGGTCAAATGCGTAATCTTATCATCGCAAGTGCAATGCTCGTGCTTGGACTTGGTGGAGCAATCCTTAAACTTGGTCCAGTTACCCTTTCAGGTACTGCCCTTTCAGCCATGACAGGTATCATCCTAAACTTGATCTTGCCATACGAAAATATAGACTAATGTAAAAAAATAAAATCCACTCTTTTGAGTGGATTTTTTATATTCAATACTAACTTTTTGATAAGATAACATAACCTCTACGCTGATTGCTTTTTCTTTTCTAGCATTAAATCTTTCAATGAAATAATAGTTACCGCTAATAAAATCATTGCCATACCAAGAAAATCAACAGGATAAAAGATATTTCCCATAATCATGAAAGCAAAGAATACAGCAGATATTGGTTCAATAGAGGCCAAGAGACTAGATTTGACTGGCCCAATCATACTTGCCCCCTTTAGAAAGGCCGTGTAGGCAAAAACAGTCCCGATGAGAATAATTCCAGCAAATGCTAAGAAAATATCAAAAGACATAGGTAGACTAGCACCGATAATCCCAGTAAATGGCACTGCTACAAAACCTGAGATGGTCATACCGACACCAATAACCAGAATGCTCCCCCATTTTTGAATGAGTTTAATGGGTAAAATAATATAAAGAGCATAGGTTAAAGCAGAGAACAAGCCCCAAAAGAGACCTGCTGGTGTCATAGACAGCTGTTCCAACTGACCATGCGTTGCAATTAAAAAGGTTCCAACTATTGCTAAAATCATAGAAAGGTTTTCGGCTATAGTAGGTGCTACCTTATCCTTGATACAAGTGTAAGCCAAGATTCCAACAGGACAGACATACTGAAGCACCGTCGCTGTACCTGCATTTGTCTCCTGAATAGCCGATAAATAAGCCAATTGATTCAGAAAGAGGCCAAATAAAGAAAATAGTAAGAGAGAAAAGAGACTTGATTTATCTTTTAGAAAAGTCAAAAATTGTTCCTTAGACTTTATATAGGACAAGAGAACTAAGAGCAAACCTGCAACAATCAAACGGATATTGGTCAGAACTAGAGCTGAAATCCCATGAGCCATCAGGTACTGACCACTGGTTCCAGATAGTCCCCAAGCAATGCCTGCGATCACTGTAAAAAGAGTTCCTTTAAAGGCTTTTGACATACTTCCTCCCTAGTCTGCTTCACGAATTAGATCCATGACCTGATTACGGTCTATGATCCACTGGGCACGCTCGTCTTTTTCGTAGGTTCTATTGGACAAGAAAATAGCAGCTTCCTGCTTCTTACGATTCCACATGGCAAAGGTTCCAGTATAGCCTGTATGGTCTAGCCAATCGCCTTCAAGATTCCAAGCCAAGGAGCGCTCCTTATCACTCAAATCTGAAAAATTCTGGCTTAATTCGTCAGCAAAATCATCCTGCAAATAATGCTCAAGGAAAATTTTTAAATCCTTCACAGTTGAAAACAAGCCTGCACTTCCAGCATGTTTACCTAATAAACGAGCTTTGGGATCATGTACCACCCCTGCTTTCTGTCCCCGAACTGTAGGAACAGCACCGCTAATAGGCCCAAACTGAGTTTCCTTCATCTTCCATGGATCGAAAACTTGCTCTTGTAAAATCTGGTCTAAGTCTTTCTCAAAGTAGTTCTCTAAAAGAAAACCGAGTAAGAGAAAGTGCACATCAGAGTATAGAAAAGCCCTCTTCTCTCGTCGACTAAGATGAAACATGGCTTCTCTTAGCTGGTCTGCTGAGAGTTGATCTCTATTAGGTATATAAGGATCCAAATCAGTTGCATGTGTTAGCAATTGACGAATGGTGATATCTGGATAATCCGCCTCTGGAAGATAGGTCTTTATGGATTGATCGAGCTCAATCTTGCCTTGCTTCCACAAGAAGGTTAAGACAGTTCCAACTCCGACGACTTTGCTCACACTTGCTAAATCATAGACTAAACCTTGACAAGTCTGCTCTCCAATTTCTGGATTTGCTTCTCCGAGGTACCAATCAGACCATTCACCATCCCGATAATACGCAAAAGAGGCACCAGGATAAATCCCTGCCTCAATTTGTTGCTCTATTTTTTTAATGATTTCTTGTTTCATACTTCTTCAAACCACAATTCAATATTGTTGGCATCCTTGGTTAGGAAAAACTTCTCAGACTTGGGAACAAAGTATCCTACTGACTCAAATTTCTGACAAAGACTTGGAATATCGAATTTTTCTACTTGAAACTTCAGCATAGACAAATCCCAAGTAAGAGAATTTTCAACCAATAAATCCTCACCTTGACCTTGTTTAAATATCAATTTCTTATCAGCTTCTACATCTTCTAGTAAACTTTTAATTTGGTTTGGCAAGTGAATTTCTGTTGAAATTTCAAATTCTGACAAGTAAATCATACTATCATTTTTAGAAAAGTTCACTTCCTCTTCAAGCTTTTTTAATTCATTTACATCATCTTCTGCATGAAGAAGGATAAGGTGATCTTGAGGTGAATGAATTTCAAAGGCATAGCCTTTTTTTCCTTTAAAAAGTTTAGGTAAAGTTTCCATACGAGCGAGTAAAGCTTCAATCTCAGAAGGATTTTTTACTTTGACGATTAACTTAGCTAATTTCTTAGTCCCTTCGACCTTACGGGTTCTCATACTTGGCGATTCTTCTAAAACAAGTTTTTCAAGACCTGATTGGTCCCCTAACGATAGGAAAGCTGATTCTTCCAATAAAGGTTTCATCCCTAGAGTTTTTACATAAAACATTTCATTTATAGTTCGATTATTTACTTTTAGCGTTGGGATAATACGCACAGTTTGATTTACATTCATAAATTCCTCCAACACTTTTTATTTTAAAGGATTTTATCCTATTTTACAAGTTATACAACCAAAAACTTTACCTATATTAATAGCATTAACAAGCAAACTCCCCTCAAAAAAATGAGGGGAGTTAATCTATTTTTAGGATATTTTGGACTTTAATCTTTCCAAATAAGTTCTGTTTTTAGACCATAATGGTCACTGACTTGTGGACTATTTTGTCCATCAAAGATTACATGTAAGTATTTAACTTGTAAATCTTTTGTCGTAAACACATAGTCAATTCGAAGAGGTTCTGAATTCCCTTTCCAGCCATCGATTTCAGGTGGGACTGTATAGCTACCGCTTCTTTCTTGAGCAGCTTCATAGGCATCTTGTAGTGATAAGGGACTTGCAAGAATGGTCTGATAACCTTCTTGCCCAGCTGGATTATTAAAATCACCTGCTAGTAAAAGTGGTTTATTTAAATCAGTTAAGACTGATTCAAATCGAGCCCACTCCTCTTGGAAGCCTTTATCCCACCATGATAGGTGCACACTTGCAACTGCAAGATCTTTCCCATCTACCGTCGTTTCTACTAAGGCTACTCTGCGAGTATGATAGTCTGTAGGATCATCGACATCTGAAACTAAAATTTCTCGTGCTTGGATTTGGTTTTTAGAAAGTATTCCAACACCTTCATGATATCGATCATAGCCGATATGGTTGTAGGCCCAAGTCCAATAGTATTCTCTACCAGCCTTCTTCAACTCTTGGACCAAAAGATAGATATAATGATCTTGATGAATTGGCTCAGCTGATGGTAGGGGATGATAAAGTTCATCTGTTTCGGCAAGAATTGAACTTATTTCTTGGTTAATCTCTTGAAAACAAATCAGATCGTAGTCTTGTTCAAGAATGTCTTGAAGTAAAAGTCGGAATTTTTCTTGGGGATCTTTTTCCATCCAACTATGGGTATTTAGTGTTAAAAATTTCATACTTTTCTCCTATAAACAAGAGGTTGGAAAAACATTTCCAACCCCTGTCATATTACAATTCAACTTTGGCAACTACTGTTTTAGCTGCAAGTGAACCTGTTTGTTCTAGTTTAACTGACTTGATAGCATCTGCATTTGTAAATACAACGATTGTAGTTGTTTCACGACCAGCTTCACGAATCGCATTTAGATCTGCTTCAACCAAGAGGTCTCCAGCAGCAACTGTTTGACCTTCTGAAACTTTTACTTCAAATGGTTTACCTTCAAGGCTAACAGTATCAAGACCGATGTGAACAAGAACTTCAAGACCAGATTTAGTCGTAATACCAAGAGCGTGTTTAGTTGGGAAAACACTTGAAACAGTACCAGCTACTGGAGAAAGGATATGTCCATTAGATGGTTCAACTGCGAATCCGTCACCCATCATTTTTTGAGAGAAAACAGGATCCTTAACTTGTTCTAATTCAACTACTTGACCGTCAGCAACAGAGTATACTTCTTCTGTCACACCCTTGAATTCTACTTCAGCTTTTTGAACTTCAGTCATTTGGTGTGGAAGTGTTTCTGGAATAACTTGACCTGAATCAAGAATATCTTGGATATCTGATTTAAGAACGTCAGCTTTTGGTCCGTAGATAGCTTGAACTCCTTGTCCTTTCATGACAAGCCCCATAGCTCCTTCTGCTTTCCATTGTGCTTCAGAACCAACTTTTTCAGCATCTTTTACTGTAACACGTAGACGAGTCATACAAGCGTCAACATCGACGATATTAGCACGTCCACCAAGAAGATTGATAATATTTACAGCTTGAGAAGCTGCAGCAACTTGCCCTTCTCCGTTAGATCCTTCTTCAGTAGCACCTTCAGCTGTTTCGTAATTTCCATTACGTCCTGGAGTAGCATAGTTGAATTTTTGAATCATGAAGTTAGCAATGAAGAACATGATAACTGCAAAGAGGACAGTTACCCAAACAAAGTTAATGATATCCATTCCAAGACCTGCGTTAACAGCCAGTGGAGTACGAGTTAAGAATTCGATAGAACCGAATGAGTGCACACGTAGGTTTACTACGTCAGCCATAGCAAAGGCAGCACCTTGAACTAGTGAGTAGACAAGGTAAAGAGGTGTTGCAACGAACATGAACATATATTCAATCGGCTCAGTAACACCAGTCAAGAAAGTTGCAAGAGCTGTCGCAATCATCATTCCTTTGTATTGGTGTTTCTTGTCTGCTTCAACATTACGGTAAATCGCAGCAGCCACACCCATCAAAATACCAAACGAACCAATCATTTGTCCAACTTTGAAACGAGCTGGATGTACTGTATCTAACAAGTGTTGGTATTGACCTGCGTCAGTACCTTTAAGGTTTACAAGGTCAGTTACCCATGCAAGCCAAAGTGGATCTTGTCCAAATACTTGAGTGCCTTTTGCTGCACCCGTTAAGACATCATAAGTACCACCAAGAGCTGTATAGTTCATCGGGATAGTCAACATGTGGTGAAGTCCAAATGGCAAGAGTAAGCGTTCCAAAGTTCCATATAAAAATGGTGCTAGAACTGGAGCTGTTTCTTGAGAGTTAGCAATCCAAATACCAAAGTTGTTGATACCTGTTTGAACAACTGGCCAAGCAATTGAGAGAACAATCGCTGCAATCGCTGAACGAAGAATAACTACAAACGGTACAAAACGTTTTCCGTTAAAGAATGAAAGTGCATCAGGAAGTTTACGGAAGTTGTAGTATTTGTTATAAGCTGTAGCTCCTACGAAACCAGAGATAATCCCTACGAAGACACCCATGTTAAGTGCTGGAGCTTCCATAACACTAATAAAGTAATCAGAAACTTTGATTGATCCGCCCAATAGTGTTGAAACCATAGCATTTGGATCTTTCAACATGTCTCCTGATACACCAAAGATTGTACCAGTGATACGGTTGATTAAGATAAATGCTAGACCGGCAGCAAAAGCACCACCAGCACGTTCTTTAGCCCAGCTTCCTCCAATAGCGAGGGCAAACAAAATATGAAGGTTACCAATAACTCCCCAACCAATTTGCTCTAGTACGCCACCAGTAATAACTAGGGGAGCAAGGTTTGGGTCAATCAATGCAAGTGACTTACCGATTGAAATCATCAATCCAGCCGCTGGCATAACAGCGATAACCACCATTAAAGCCTTACCGAATTTTTGCCAAAATTCGAAAGACAAGACATTTTTGAATGTATCTTTCATCATCCAAATCTCCTTTTTTTTATTTACGCAAACGTTTTACGAAAACGTTTGCAGTATTTCTACTTTTAATTATATCACTTTAAAAATTTTTGTAAAGGTTTTTTTTAAAAAAATGATATTTTTTTTAAAAATAGAAAAAGGTTGCTAAAACTTATATATACTAGCTGTTTTTGAGTTTGTGGGTGTTTTCTGTTATAATATTAGCTATGAAATCCTATAATACCTTGAATGATTATTATCGAAACTTATTTGGAGAAAAAACCTTTAAAGTTCCTATTGATGCTGGCTTTGACTGTCCAAACCGTGATGGAACTGTTGCTCATGGTGGTTGTACATTTTGTACAGTCTCTGGAT
Source organism: Streptococcus sp. SM5 (assembly GCF_027497975.1). Lineage (NCBI taxonomy): Bacteria > Bacillati > Bacillota > Bacilli > Lactobacillales > Streptococcaceae > Streptococcus > Streptococcus sp. SM5. The sequence continues at coordinate 32,657 of NZ_JAJNSC010000005.1, forward strand.
CTGGAGATGCTATCGTTGCTCCTGATGCTCCTATCCGTGAGCAGTTTTATAAGGAAATAGACTTTATGCACCGAAAATGGCCTGATGTAAAAAAGTACTTGGTCTATTTTCAAAACTTTACCAATACCCATGAAAAACTAGAAATCATTCGAGAACGCTATGAACAAGCTATTAATGAACCTGGGGTAGTTGGGATTAATATCGGAACACGCCCAGATTGTTTACCAGATGAAACAATCGAATATTTGGCAGAATTATCTGAACGGATGCATGTTACTGTTGAATTGGGGTTACAAACTACTTTCGAAGAAACTTCTGACTTAATCAATCGTGCTCATTCTTATAAATTATATGTAGAGACGGTCAAACGATTGAGAAAATTCCCTAAAATTGAAATTGTAGCCCATCTCATCAATGGCTTGCCTGGGGAAACCCATGAAATGATGGTAGAAAATGTCCGCCGTTGTGTCACTGATAATGATATTCAAGGGATTAAACTGCATCTTCTCCACTTAATGACCAACACTCGAATGCAGCGTGATTATCACGAGGGTAGATTGCAATTGATGAGTCAGGATGACTATGTTAAAGTGATTTGTGATCAGTTAGAAATTATTCCAAAACATATCGTCATTCACCGAATCACTGGGGATGCTCCTCGTCATATGCTGATTGGACCTATGTGGAGTCTTAATAAGTGGGAAGTTCTAAATAGCATTGAAACTGAAATGAGACGTCGAGGAAGTGTTCAAGGATGCAAAGCAATAAAGCAGGAGTTTAACAATGAAAAGACCGCTTGAAATGGCACATGATTTTCTAACTCAAGTAATCACCCAAGAGGATATTGTAGTTGATGCGACGATGGGAAATGGCCACGATACTCTTTTTCTAGCAAAATTAGCTAAACAAGTTTATGCCTTTGACATTCAAGAACAGGCATTAGAAAAAACAAATCAACGCTTGCAAGCAGATGGCTTGACCAATGTGCAGTTAATATTGCAGGGACATGAAACTGTTGATCAGTTTGTGTCAGAGCTCAAGGCAGCAATATTCAATCTAGGCTATCTTCCCTCTGCTGACAAATCTATTATCACACGACCTCAAACAACAATAGAGGCTATAGAGAAGCTTTGCAATAGGCTTGTCAAGGGCGGACGGATTGCCATCATGATTTATTATGGTCATGAAGGTGGTGATCTTGAAAAAGATGCTGTACTGAATTATGTTAGTCAGTTACCTCAACAAGAATATACCGCTACAATTTATCGAACTCTCAACCAAGTTAATAATCCACCGTTTTTAGTGATGATTGAAAAATTAGAAAGGTATAGACATGGATAAACAATACCTGCGAGACAAAATAGAGGCCATGCGCCATAACTTCGTTGAATCAACTGAGCATGAGCGAGCTGTTGGGATTTTGGATGAAGCTCGAATGACTAAGAAAATGCTTAAAATCAAGAAAAAACTCATTTCACTTGAAATGGAGCGTTGTCAAAAGAAAATCGAGCATAAGGACTACTCAAAGATTGATCAAAAAATCCAAGAACAAAAGGAACTTTTTGAAAATTGTCGTAAACAAAAATAGGGAGGTGGAAGATGAATTTACTTTTTTATCTCTTAGTATTTTTACTAGTTCTTATTGTTTCTAGTACAACCAATAAGCTTCTGCCCTTTTTACCCATGCCTCTGATTCAAATTTTGTTAGGGATTGGAATTGGACTTTGTTTACCCAACAACCAATATCATTTAGATACTGAGTTATTCCTAGCTTTAGTCATTGGCCCGCTACTATTCCGAGAGGCTCAAGAAGCAGACATTACTTCTATCCTAAAACACTGGCGGATTGTCCTCTTTTTGATTTTTCCAGTTATCTTTATCTCAGCCTTGAGCATGGGAGGAGTCGCCCATGTCCTTTGGGCTAGCCTACCATTAGCCGCCTGTGTAGCAGTTGGTGCCGCCTTAGGTCCTACTGACCTGGTCGCCTTCGCATCCCTTTCTCAACGCTTTTCCTTCCCAAAGCGGGTTTCTAATATCCTAAAAGGGGAAGGTCTTCTAAATGATGCATCTGGACTAGTAGCTTTTCGAATGGCTCTCATCGCTTGGACAACAGGAACATTCTCCCTTACCCAAGCCGGAACTTCATTAGCCATTTCCATCGTTGGAGGTTTTGCAGTCGGCTTTATAACAGCCCTAATCAATCGCTTCCTTCATACCTTTCTACTCAGCGTCCGTGCAACAGATATTGCAAGTGAGCTCTTATTGGAACTTAGTTTACCTCTCTTGACTTTTTTCATAGCCGAAGAAATTCATGTTTCAGGCATCATCGCCGTTGTTGTTGCTGGGATTCTGAAAGCCAGTCGTTTCAAGAAAATAAATCTCCTTGAAGCGCAAGTTGATACAGTTACTGAGACTGTTTGGCACACTGTAACCTTTATGCTCAATGGTTCAGTCTTTGTCATTCTTGGAATGGAACTGGAAATGATCGCGGAACCAATTCTTAAGAGTGCTTTCTACAACAAAGTACTTCTCCTACTCAGTGTTTTTCTCTTGACCTTCCTGCTTTTTGCTATCCGCTTTGTCATGATTTACGGTTTTTATGTATTCCGTATCAAAAAACTCCAAAAAAGTCTCCATAAGTATATGAAAGATATGCTACTGTTGACGTTTTCTGGTGTAAAGGGTACAGTTTCTATAGCAACAATCTTGCTTATTCCTACTGATTTAGAACAAGAATATCCTCTACTACTCTTTTTAGTCGCTGGTGTAACCTTGCTCAGTTTTTTAACAGGCTTAGTTGTACTTCCCCATTTATCTGAAGAACAGAAGACATCGACTGACCAACTCATGCATATCGCAATTTTAAATGCAGTTGCAGTCGAGTTAGAAAAAGATTTGGATAAAACCAAAAATAAGGTTCCACTCTATGCTGCTATTGATAACTACCATGGTCGCATAGAAAACCTGATTTTGAGTTTAGAAAACAAAGAAATTCAAGAAGACTGGGAAGCTCTCAAACTTCTCATTCTTAGTATTGAGAGTGATAGTTTGGAACAAGCTTATGAAGAAGGCAAGATAGGCGAGAGAGGCTACCGTGTCTATCAACGTTATTTAAAAAATATGGAAAAAGGAATCAATCGAAACATTGCTTCCAGACTTACATACTACTTCCTAGTATCATTGCGGATTATTCGTTTCATCATTCATGAGATATTAACATTTGGTAAAACCTTCCGTTCATGGAAAGATAAGGACAAGCATATACTTCAGGCCATTGATTATGATCAAATTGCTGATCTTTATCTAGCCAATACAGAAATCATTATTGAAAGTCTTGAAAATCTTAAGGGAATATATAAGAGTACCTTGATTAGTTTCATGCAAGAATCAAGGCTACGTGAAACTAGTAATATCACTAGTGGAGCTTTTGTTGAACGAGTTATCAATAAAATAAAGCCAAACAATATTGATGAAATGCTTAGAGGTTACTATCTTGAACGAAAATGTATCTTTGAGTTTGAGGAACAAAAACTCATCTCAGCACAATATGCAAAAAAATTAAGGCAAAATGTCAACAATCTTGAAAGCTATTCTCTTAAAGAATCTGCTAATACATTGCCTTATGATATGATGGAGTTGGTAAGAAGAAATTAGGATTTTTCTTAAAAAATAAAACACTTTGGAGAGTATAAAATGAAAAAGTTCTGGATACGACTAACTGAAAGACCCTTAATAAAAGCTTTTTTACATTTTTATAAAGAGTCGGATAGTGAGTTGACTAGTGTAGCTGTCGCTTACTACTGGTTAATATCGATTTTTCCACTAATCATGATAGTGGTCAACATCCTTCCCTATTTTCAAATCCCTATCTCCAATTTTTTAATTACCCTTAAGGAATTTTTACCCGATTCTATGTTTGAAGTGATTGAAAAAATTGTTCGTGAAGTTCTTACGCAACCATCGACGGGATTACTAAGTTTTGCAGTTTTATCAGCCCTCTGGACTTTTTCAAAATCAATGGATTTCCTTCAAAAGGCTTTCAATAAGGCATACGGTGTTGCCAAAAATCGAGGAATTATCAGTCATCAGCTTATATCCTTGCTTGTTAGTTTTGGATTACAAGTACTCTTTGCTTTAGCATTGTTCTTGAGTATGTTTGGCCAAATGCTTCTAAACTTGCTAAAGAACTATTGGCAATCTGATAGCATTTTGTTTGATTATTTACAGGATTTTACAGGTCCTATCATCTACATACTTCTGTTTGCTATCTTGGTCATGCTCTATTACTTCTTACCAAATGTAAAGGTAACTAGTATTCGTTACATTCTACCTGGTAGCATCATTGTACTAGTGACACTTATGCTATTTTTGAATATCTTCTCAACATCTATAAACACATATGTTAATCATCTTGTCGATGTCCGTTTTTTCAGTTCTATTATCGTGGTTGTAATTATGTTTTGGTTTATTTTAATTGCCAAAATTCTAATCCTCGGGGCTGTAATTAATGCCAGTGTGCTAAGTCTTAAGGATCCGAGATATAAGATTCATTAGTTTTGTAAGAACATAAATAACATTTTTAACTACTATTTAAAGACTGGATTTAAAAGGTTAATTAATCAAAGGACTAAGATTTCTTTTATCAAAACTTTATGATACAATAATGATATGATTTTAATAAAACTTGCTTCCGTTTTGCTTTTGGTTTTAACCATAGCTTTAGCTATTATTATTAGCAGATTTTTTAAACTAAAGAAAAAAGGGATTAATTTTGCTGATTTAGCCTTTCCATTTTTAATTTTTGAATATTATTTAATTACTGCAAAGGCATTTACCCACAATTACCTCCCTGTACTTGGGATAGTTTTGTCCTTACTAGCAATTATTTTAGTATTTTTCTTTCTTACCAAAAAACGTAGTTTTTACTATCCAAAGTTTATTAAATTCTTTTGGAGAGCCGGATTTTTGGTTACTTTTCTTATTTATATCATCATGATAGTTCAAATCTTTTTGATGCCATAAACCTTCATTTCATGTATTTCATTTTAAAAAATAGAAACAAAGCACTTACTTTACAAGTGCTTTTCTGATATACTTAGTATGTTAAAGATTATTATAAAAAAATTAAATAGGAGAATAATTTAGTGAAAAAAACAATTGTGGCAAGTGCCATCACACTTTCAGTTTTAGGATTGACTAGTCCTGTTTTTGCTGAAGATTCTAAAATAGTAGAAACTACTATCAGGGATAAGGCAACTGAAGTTAAAGAAAAAATAGAACTGCCATCGAGTGAGGAACAAACAACAACTACAAACACTCCTCCTGCCAGCAAACCTAAAGAAGAAGCTAGAGTATCTGAGACAAAAAAGGATGGTTGGATACAAGAAGATAATCAGTGGCGCTTCTATGAAAATAATAAACCCGTCACCAAATGGAAACATATCCAAGGTAAATGGTACTACTTCGACAAAGATGGTAACCGCCTTAGCAACACTACTTTTGATGGCTATGCATTTGACAATGATGGTGTGATGGCTAGTGGAGGTTGGATTAAGTTAACTGATAAATGGTACTACTCAAATTCTTCTGGTAAAATTTCTCAAGAAAAATGGGAAAAAATCGGAAATTCTTGGTACTACTTCGATAAAAATGGTCTCATGCTGACCAATCAAATCATTGATGGCTATGTCTTATCTAATAACGGGACAATGGTCAATCAAGGTTGGACAAAAATAGAAGATAAATGGTTCTATGTGAATTCTGCAGGAAAAATATCTCAAGCCAAGTGGGAGAAAATCAGTGGTTCTTGGTATTATTTTGATGCTGATGGAACTATGTTGAGTAATCGACTCTTCAACGGCTACCTCTTTTCAAATAGTGGAGCAATGGCTGAAAATTCTTGGGTTAAAATTAATGAACAATGGTATTATGCTCAAGCATCTGGAAAACCTACCCAACAAAAATGGGAGAACATTAGAAATACATGGTACTTCTTTAATGGTGATGGTGCTATGGCCAGCAACCAATGGAAAGGAAACTATTTCCTTAAAGCAAGTGGTGCTATGGCAAAGAAAGAATGGATTTTCGACAAAACTTACAATAGCTGGTTTTATATAAAAGCTGCAGGAACATATGCCTCACATGAATGGATTGGATCATACTATCTTAAATCTGGCGGTTATATGGCTAAAAATGAGTGGATTTATGATCCTTCCTATAAAGCATGGTACTACCTAAAAGATGATGGTATCTATGTCACTGGAAATCATCAAATCAATGGCAAGACCCACCAATTCCAAACTAACGGAAAATGGGTTGCGGAACTTTCAGAAACTCCAGCATTTGAAAAAGGTAAGTATACCAAAGTTATTTTCTTAGATCCAGGCCATGGTGGTCGAGACTCTGGTGCATTTTACTACAACATTGCTGAAAAAGATTTGAACATGCAAATATACAGAAAATTGCGTAAGGAACTGGAAGGACTGGGATATACTGTTCTAACTTCTCGAGATAGCGATGTTTATGTTGATTTTGTAACTGAGCGTTCGAAAATGGTAAATAAGACCAATTCGGACATGTTTATTAGTATTCACTTCAATGCTTCTTCAAATCCTAAGTCAAAATTAAGTGGTATAGAGACATATTTTTATGAACAAAACCCTGATTATCCTTCAAGAATTAATTCTAAATGGCATAATCATCCAGACCGTATCAGTGAAAGCAAGCGCTTAGCATCGTCAATACATTCCTCACTTTTAGCCCAAACAGGTGCAAAAAATGCTGGCCTAAAAGAAAGTAGTTTTGCAGTTCTCAGAGAAACAAATAAACCTGCTGTTTTACTAGAACTAGGTTATATGAGTAACTTCGATGAAAATCAACTCATCCGTAGCGATGCTTATCAAAATAAACTGGTTACAGGTATCGTCAAAGGTATCCAACAATACTATGCTGGTAAATAAAGCAAAAGGCCCCGAGATAACTCGAGGCTTTTTCATATCAAACACCTAACTTTATTAGATTTTTGAATAAAAAAGTTCGTTTTTAAAAATTATAAATACTTGACAATATATACATATATGATACAATTAAAATAATAAGGTTCGCCTTAGAAATAAAATGAAAAATTAAAGAGGAGATAAAACAATGAAAAAAGTTTTATTAACAAGTGCATTAGCATTGTCAGCAATCGCTAGCGTTTCTTATGCAGCTACTGAAGTTCCTTCTATCCCAGGAGTAACCGCTTCAACTTCTGGAACAGTTACAAAGGCAAATGCTGTTAATAACCATAACAACCGTTTTGGTTTCGCAGTTTCTCCATTAAACAAGAAAACTTTCAGTTTTTCAGGTGCTAAGACTTATCCAGCTAAGCCGGTTGCAGGTACTGACGGTAAACCTTTGGATGATTCAACTCGTGCGTTTGGACACAACACTCGTTTTGGTGCAGGATTTAACGCTGCTAAATCAGCTACTCCAGCTCCAGCTACTCCAGCTCCAGCTAAGCCAGCTCCAGCTAAGCCAGCTACTCCAGCTACTCCAGATCCAAAAGCAATTCCAGGTGTAACACGTCCAGCTACTGAAATTGTTACAGAAGCAGGTGCTGCAAATAACCACAACAACCGTTTTGGTTATGCTGTTTCAAAACAATATGACAAAGCTTACAGTGTATCAGGTGCTGAAACTTATCCAGCTAAACCAGTTGCAGGTACTGACGGAAAACCTTTGGATGATGCAACTCGTGAGTTTGGTAACAACACTCGCTTTGGTGCAGGATTCAATAAATAATCTAAGTTATTTATAAATTTTTATTAACTTTTAATAAGTTAATAAAAAAGAGAAAACCGATTTGGTTTTCTCTTTTTTGTTTAGGAAAATTTATGTATATACTTTAGTGAAATTTTGTTTGAAATATTGGAAATCTTATTCTACTTTCACATCTTTATCTGGAAATAGAAATCCAATTCCCACGCAAGCTAGCACTCCTGCACCGATAACTAAACCACTTGAAAGTGGCAAGATGTCAAAAATAGCATTTGCAATGATAAAGGCAATAATCAAGCTCATGAGACTGGCCTTATAATCTTTTTTAACCAAATTCTCAAGAGCAAAGAATAAGAATAGACCTACTGGAAAAAGTGCCCAGATGTTAACATCCAAACTTGGCCATCCAACTAAACCAAAAAATAAGACTGCTACTGCAATGATTAAAAATCCGATACCTAATACTTTTTTCATGATATTACCTCATTTTCTTTTTTGTTAGGAAGCTTCATCTCCCTTTGACAATTACTACTATAACAGAAATAAAAATCGTAAACAATAGGTTTTGCCTATCTGGTAGATTTGGCAGATTATGTGGTCAGAATTTTATAAAAAAAAGAAGCCTGTCCTGAGACTAGGCTTTATTTATTTTTAAGAACCAGCACTTTCGTATGCGTCTAATCCCCTATCCCAGAGTTTCAGAGAGATGCAAAAGAAGACAAGGGAAATCAGAATCAAACCACCAATATTAAAGAGTCCATCCTTGCCCTGCAAGAAATAGCTGGCAGGATAGTAGGCCGTAAAGGCGAAAGGTACAATAAAGCTAATTAACCAACGAAGGAGCGAATTGTAAATGGAAATCGGGTACTTGGCAAAATCATTAAACATATAGAAAATGTAAATCATGGCACCTGACTGCTTGGTCCAAAAAGCGATACTGGCTGTTGCAATTTTCAAGGAAGTATAAATCAAGGTCGCAAAAGGAATACAAACTAGAAAAATTAGGAATTTTGGAAGAGTCCAAGCAATGCTAGTCGCCGTTGTCGCTAGTAAAATTCCACCGACCAAAAGTTCACCCAAGGCATCAATCTGAAAGGTCTCAACGAGGATGTGAAAGAGAGGATTGATCGGACGAGTCAGATACTTGTCAAACTCCCCTTTTCGAACTAGTCGTTGCCCTAAAGCCCAGAGATTGTCAAAAAAGAGATGATCTAATCCCTTTGGAATCAAGGAAAATCCATAGATAAAGGCAATTTCTTGAAAAGTCCAACCTTCTAGGGAGGGAATGTGTTGAAAGATGACATTGAGAAACAAGAGGTTCAGGCCTTGAGTCAGAAAGACTCCCAACACACCAACCACAAAATCTACCTTGTATTCCATGATTTGCTTGATGTATTGTCTGATAAAAATCAGATGCATGCGTTGATATTTTTTCATACTAACCTCCCTGAATGGTGATAAATGACTGGACTCGTTTCCAAATCAACTGAGACAAGCCCACCATCACTAAGAGCCAGAAAAACTGGAGCAAAAGCGCCTGAAGAATCTGACTGGCATCGTATTTCCCAACAATGATCATAACCGGAGTGTAAATCAAGGATGAAAATGGCAAGAAGGAGAGAATATCTGAAACCACCTTTGGAAAAAAAGCCAAAGGAATCAGACTTCCAGACATAAAGGATACTAGTGAAGCCTTAAATACTTGAGAACCCCATAAATTTTTAAACACAAATGCTGAAAAACCAAAACAGATATTAAAGAAAAAGTTAATCAGATAAGCCAGCGTTAAGCTAAAAAGATAAAGGGTAGTTAGTCCCAGCACTTCTACAATGCCTTGTCCAGATAAGATTTTCATCAAGACAATAACGCTTAAAAACGGCAGGCCAACAGAGATGAAAATCAACCACTTTGACCCAAGCTCAGTGAAAAGATAAGAAGCCGCAAAATGGACCGGTCTTAATAAGCGCATGATAATGGAACCATCCTTGACCTCATCACCGATCATAAAGGAGCTATCTGACTCAGTTAATAAATTAGTCACAAAACTCATGATGATATAGAGGGTGATATCCGCCATACTGAAGCCCTGAATCAAAGGCTCTTGCGAGGAATCAAAGACAGCCTTCCAGAGATAAAATTCCACAAAAGCCCCCATGACATCGCCAATCCGATAAAGAAGAAAGTTTACTCGATAGGTAATCAACTCCTGAATCCCTGCATTGATAAAGGGTTTATAACGTCTCCACAATTTGACCATCTTAGAGCTCCTTTCGATAGAAGCGACGGATAATATCTTCAATATCCGTATCTACCATCTTCAAATCACGGACTTCAAAATCAGATAAGGTTTGCTTGATAATATCAGCTGATTGGTAGCGGGAACTATCAAATTCAATAGTCAGGTTATTTCCTTGTCTATCAATGGATATATCAGGTAAGCCTTCATAATGAGAGACGAGATGACTTTGACCTGGCGTCAGATCGAAGGAGAGAGTCTTCATCTTGCCAAAGGTTTCCTTGAGCTGGCTCACCGTCCCATCAAAAATCTCCTGCCCCTTATCAATCATAAAAATCCGATCACAGAGTTGCTCAATATCACTCAAATCATGAGTAGTCAAGAGAATAGTTGTCTCTTCCTCCTGATTAATCTGGGTGATAGCACGTCGAATGTTATCCTTGACCGACACATCCAAACCAATAGTCGGCTCATCTAAAAAGAGAACTTTGGGATTGTGAAGTAAGGAAGCCGCAATATCCGCCCGCATCCGTTGACCCAATGAAAGAGTCCGCACAGGATCCTTGATAAATTCCTTCAAATCCAAAACTTCATTCAAAAAGTCCATACGCTTATGGAAAAGCGAGTCTGGCACATCGTAAATCTCCTTCAAAACCGTGTAGGTCTCTTGCAGTGCCAAATCCCACCATAGCTGGGTTCGTTGTCCAAAGACAACCCCGATATCCTTGACATATTCTTGACGATTGTCCTGGGGAATCTTGCCGTTAATCCGACAAAAACCAGATGTCGGTTTCAAAATCCCTGTTAGCATTTTGATGGTTGTCGATTTCCCAGCACCATTTGCCCCGATAAAGCCTAAAATTTGGCCTTTTGGAACTTCAAAGGTCAAATCCTTGACCGCTTCAAAGGTCTGCTTTTCAGGATGAACAAAGGAGCGCAAAGCTCCCTTCAAACCAGGTTCCTTCACTGTCTTCACAAAATTTTTCTGAAGATGTTCCACTTCTATCATTGCCATATATCTCTCCCTTTAGAAAAGAACCATTAATTCATACTACTTAATGGTCAAATTTCATTTCTTGAATCTTAAAACGGGCCCCTCTAAATAATTTATACACAAAGGTCTTAATTACATTCTATTATAGTGTAATCGATAAGGAGAAACAAGTGTTTTTCTAGTAAAAAGTAAATAGTTTTGATACTTGAAAAAAACAAAAAGCCTGTCTTAAAAGACAGACTGGATGTTTATAAAAGACATTATTTTATCATTATTCTGGTACTAAGCTTTCAGTATTTAATCATGTTCATCAATCTGAAATAGATTTCTAGCCCCTCAATTATTCTCTAAAAATTCTTCAATCCGAGTAACAACCTCCTGGCTTTGATAATGATAGAGGTCATGTGGTGCATCTATATAGATGACTTGAACATTAGACTGCTCACTGGCAAACCTCATAGCATAATGCTGCCATTCTGATTGGCTAAAGCTCGTCCCTTCACCATTAGAAACCATGAGTAAGGTAGGAATTTTAGGATTGATGCTAGAGGAAACTTTCTTGGCATTTTCCTTTGCCAAACGGGATTCATGAAGCATGGCTTGTGACATCAACTGCTTATATGCTAGTAATTTATATTGTTGTCGTTCAGCTTCAGTCAGAGTTGGATTTTTTATATAAAAGGACTCAGGAAAATAGCGTAATAAACCAATTTTGCTAGTCCAATAGGCCACAGTAAGCAAGACCTGATTATCCTTTAAATCCTCATAACTAGATGGCAGTGCCCAATCCAGACCAATCAAGCCTTTCACTTCATCAGGATATTTTTCCTGCCAAGCTATACTCTCAAGACTAGCCATGGAATGAGACAGAATAATAAAAGGCCCTGTGACATTAGCCTTAGAAAGAGCTTGACGAGTTTCAGATAAAACCTCCATCACATCTCTGGATTGATTACTATCCTCGCTATAACCATAGCCAGCCCGCTCCACGATGACTACCTTATATTTTTTTGATAAGGAATCTGAAACATTCTTAAAGTCCAATATTGGAGAGGCAATTCCAGCACCAGATAGAAACACTATTGTCTCGGGACCATCCCCCTCAACGTAAACATTGATTTTGTGCCCATTAACGAGAACAGTTTTACCCATAGGAGTTAAAGAGGCTAGTTCCTTTTCTAAGCTGATACGATGAAAGATAAATGTCCCTACTAAAAATAAGATAAGGAAACTAAGAAAGACAAGGGCTGATTTTTTCAGTATTTTCATAGCATTATTGTACAAAAATTAGACTCTTTTAGCAACTTAGTATATAGTAGTCTTAAGTATATTCTCTATAAAAGCAACACAAAAAACCCACCTTTACAGGCGGGTTTCATTTTGTATTGTTCAGCTAGATTAAGCTTTACCTTCTGAACCGAATACGTCGATACGTTCTTCAACTGATGCTTGGATAGCTTTTACACCGTCAGCCAAGAATTTACGTGGGTCGAAGAGTTTCTTCTTGTCGTATTCTGCTTCGTTTGCTTCGTAGTCACGAGCAAATTTACGAGTTGCGTTAGCGAATGCGATTTGGCATTCAGTGTTAACGTTAACTTTAGCAACACCAAGTTTGATAGCTGCTTGGATTTGGTCATCAGGAATACCTGATCCACCGTGCAATACGATTGGGAAGCCTGGAAGAGCTTCTGTCAATTTTTGCAAGTGGTCAAGGTCAAGACCTTCCCAGTTTGCAGGGTAAGGACCGTGGATGTTACCGATACCAGCTGCCAAGAAGTCGATACCAGTTGCAACCATTGCTTTAGCGTCTTCGATTGGAGCCAATTCACCTTTACCGATGATACCGTCTTCTTCACCACCGATAGTACCAACTTCAGCTTCTACTGAGATACCTTTAGCGTGTGCTTTTTCAACAACTTCTTTAGCCAATTTAAGGTTTTCTTCAACTGGAAGGTGTGAACCGTCAAACATGATTGAAGTGTAACCAACTTCGATACACTCAAGTGCATCTTCGTAGTGACCATGGTCAAGGTGGATAGCTACTGGTACAGTGATACCCATTGACTCAACAAGGTTAGCGATCAAGTTGCGAGCAACTTTATAACCACCCATGTATTTAGCAGCACCCATTGAAGTTTGGATCAAAACTGGAGCTTTTTTAGCTTCTGCTGCGCGCAAGATAGCTTGAGTCCACTCAAGGTTGTTTGTGTTAAATCCACCAACTGCATAACCGTTGTCACGAGCTGCTTGGACAAATTTTTCTGCTGAAACGATTGCCATTTGTCAGGCCTCCTATATATTTTTTGGGACATCCCATTACATTGTTCATTTTATCACTTTTTGATAAAAAAAGCTAGTTTTTCCCGTAGTTTCGTCTGAATTTCTTCTATTTTAAAATATGTAAACTCTTTCTAAAACCCTTTATTCCGGCTTTTGAAGAAGATTCATATAAAATACCAAGTGATCTTCATATCTTTCAAATCGATAATCAATTTCTTCATTTTCTAATAAACTTTTAACTACGAAGAGTCCCAAGCCTGCTCCCTTACTTTGTCGACTAGAGGATGTGAAGGATTGTTCAAATTTATCTTGCTCCTCAGGTGTACAGGTGTTCTCAATAAAGACCCAACCATCTTTTTCTCCAATTTTTAGGAAACCACCTCGGACAGAGTGTTTCACTGCATTACTGATAAGATTAGAGAGAATCAGTTTAAGGACCGAAGGGTTTAGATAAGTTTGTTGGTTAGTCAGTTGATTCACAACTGAGATTTCCCTCTCTTTAGCTAATAAATCATAATCCTTTAAAAGAAAATCTGTCATTTCAAGAAGGTTGATTTGTTCTTTCTTATCTCGCAATTCCTGCACTGAAGAAAGGGATAGGATTTGCAGAACGTGGTGACTCAAATCATCTACAATACCCAAAGAAACTCCCAGATAGTAGTCACGGTCCTTGTAGCGACCGATATTTGCTTGCATATTTTCCAGAAGAATCTTTAGACTAGCTAGAGGTGTTTTCAGTTCATGGGAAGCACCTCGCAAAAACTCAACCTTCATCTTTTCCAGCTGGAGGATGGCCTCGTTCTTTTCATGCAAGTCTGCAATGACCGTCAAGAGATGCTGATAAAGGCTATTGATTTGTTCTTTGAGATCGCCAATTTCATCCTTAGAATCCACGCGCAACCTCACTTCTGCATCCAAATCCATCATCCGTCGAGTCACTCGTTTTATTTCCAAAATAGGAGCAACAATGGTTCTAGCATAGATAAAGGCTATGAGGAGCGAAATGATGAAAGACGCTAATAAAGTATAAGGCAGAAATTGAAGACTCATATCTTCTGCTTCTTTCTGCAAATCCATAGATGCTAAAAACTGCAAGGTCATCGTCTGACCGTCCTTAGTTTGAACTTCTCTTTCTTCAATAACCAATGAGGCTGTCTGACGCTGCCTATCTAGTGGAAGATTGTCATTGACCTCCAACTTATCCTGGGTCATCTCACCCTTAATAGCTCCCTTGATATCACTGCTTTGAGAATAAAGTTCAAGGACTTCCTGAATAGCTTGACTATCCTTTCCTTGAAGGGACTGGGCAATTTCTGTAGCCTTTTGCCCGATGCTTTCCTGACGGTGACTGAGATAGGTTGATGGAAAGAGGAAATAGATGGCCAGATGCAAACAAATGACTAAGGTAGAAAATACCGAGAAGGTATAAATAAAAATCTTTTTAAATAAACCAGAACGTCTCATTTTCTCTCCAATTTATAACCAACATTGCGCACGGTAAAAATACAATCTAAATCCAATTTTTTCCGTAATTCCTTGATATAGACATCGATTACTCTATCAAAAGGGACTTCATCTGTCATCTTCCAAACAGCATCGATAATCTGAGCTCTAGTCAAAGCACGACCTTCATTTTTAACTAGATAGTCTAAGATTTCCAGTTCTTTTGCATTCACTGCAACTTCTTGACCAGCCACTTTGGCGCTATAACTGTCAAAATCTACCTTAGTTTCCTTATAGGTAAAGGTACGACCTGTATCATAATAACGTTTAAAAATAGCATCTACTCGTACCTTTAACAAAGATAGGGAAAAAGGCTTTTCCAGATAGCCATCTGCTAGAGCAGAAAAGGCGCTCATCTTATACTCCTCATCCTGAAAGGCTGTCAACATCAAGACTGGTACTTGACTACTTTTACGAATTTCTGACAAAACCTCTAAACCATTGAGTTTCGGCATTTGAATATCTAAGAGAACCAGGGCAATTTGGTGACGAGAAAATTGTTCTAAGGCCTCAAGACCATCTGCTGCCTGAAGGGTTTCATAACCACAATCCGTCAAGTAATCACTAATTCCCTCACGGATCATGTCTTCATCTTCTACAATTAGAATTTTCATATAAATCCTTTTCTATCAAAAATGCTACCTATATTATATCTCATTTGAGTGAGAATAGGTAGCAGGTTTTTTTATTCACTATCCAACAAGAGTTCTTTTGGTTGTTTAAAGAGGAGATTGCTGGAAGCAAGTGCCATAACTAGTACTACTAGAACCAAGCCAAGTACAAAGATGATAGCAAAGTCAGAAGGTTGAATGGATATATCTAAACTTGAAAGAGTCTTGCTAAAGCCGTCAACTTCTGCACCGCCACCAAGATTAGAGGCTTGGGCTGCCTTACTAGCTTGCTTAGCCACATCTGATGTGACATTTGCAAGAACTGTATTTCCAATAGCACGAGCAGTATAGTTGGCTAGGAAGTAAGCTGAAATTAGTGCTGGAATTGCAATCATAACTGCTTCTGTGATAAATTGTCCTAGAATACTTGCTTGTTTAAGACCAATTGAAAGGAGAATTCCGACCTCTTTACGACGGGCGTTAATCCAAAGCGTGAGTAATAGACCAAGTAGGAGAACTGAGAAGCCTAAGCTACCCCAGAAAAGCAGATTTGCCATCTTGTACATGCCTGAGATTGATTGTTCAAGGGCAGGGTAGTTAGACGAACTCTTAATCAAGGTATACATCTTCCAGTTGATACCGTTGATAGACCCTAATTCTTGCATGACAGTATCTAGATTCTTATCTCCAGCTACAAAGAAGGTCGCATCTCCATAAATAGCTGTATCTTCTGTATAACCATAGAGCTGGGCAGCTGTGTGAATATCTGTGATAGCTGTATTCTCATAAAGTTCTTGTGAGTAGGTCACAGCAGATTTGTTATGTCCATCAAAAAGTCCTTTGATCGTTACTTCTACTGTTTCCTTGGCTCCTTTTTCATTATCTGCATCGTAGATATTGGAGTTCAGTTTGACCTTGTCGCCAACTTTCCAGCCATGTTTAGCAGCCAAGTCTTTGTGCATGAGAATTTGGTATTTGTCATCGTTTGTTAAATGCTCACCTTCGACCAATTTGTAAGAGCCTGACACAAACTTGTCTTCTTTAGAAGAGTCATTGACTCCTGTTATCATCAAGCTACTTCCAAAACGTTGAGCTCGATCTGCAGTTAGATTTTTCTTGGTTTCAGGCGTTTCAATCAGTTCATAGCCTGTCAAATCACCAATAGCATTGATCCGTTTGATGTAGGATTCAATAGCCTTATTCTCGGTAATTTTTTTGATATCTTCACCCTTGATATTCCCAGCACCACGTGGAGTTCCTTGGTTGACCCTACGGTTAATTTGCATGGAGAAACTATTGGTGATATTCTTAAAGGTTTCTTGAGAAGCCTTGGCTGTTGCTCCTTTGATAGATAAGCCGACCAAACTCAAACTAGCCATCAAGAGAATGATAAGAAAGATCACAATCGACTTGAAAAATTTTCTTGTGACATAGGCAAATGCGTTGTGTAACATAAGATTCCTTTCTAGATTTACTTCCATTTTTAATATGTTTAAAAGTTTTAGTTACTATTTTTTCTTGTTTCAGTCAGTTTCTTATCCTTCAATTCAAGTGTAATATCTGACGCCTGTGCTACTTCCTTACTGTGGGTCACAACGATCACACACTTGCCTGTTTTCTCAGCAAGAGATTTGAGCAGGTCAATAATATCTCCAGCTGTCTTAGGATCTAGGTTTCCTGTTGGTTCATCTGCTAAAATCACTGGTGCTTCAGATACGAGGCTACGAGCAATGGCAACCCGTTGTTGCTGCCCTCCTGATAACTGGAGAACATTCCGCTTGATTTGACTTTCATCTAAACCAAGTTCAAGAAGGGTATCCTTGCTAGCTTTTTTATTAACCAAGCGGATATTTTCCAATGGAGAAAGATAATCAATCAAGTTATAGTTTTGGAAAACCAAAGAGATATGGTGCATGCGATGATAAGAATAACCTTGTTCACGAATATCCTTGCCTTCGAATAATATAGCTCCTTCGACTGGGCTATCAAGTCCTGCTAATAGAGATAAGAGTGTTGACTTCCCAGCTCCTGATTCTCCGATAATACTATAAAACTTGCCTGGTTCAAAATCGTAATTGATTTTATATAATACTGCTTCTGCAGTGTTCTTGTAACGATAAGTAAGATCTTGTAATTGTAGTAAAGTCATGATTTCTCCTTTATTAACTGATGGATGATAAAATTTCTTTCGGTGATTTTCTAAATAAAAATAGGAAACAAAGTGCAACTGACAAGCAGCTGATTATAAGTAGGAAGATATAAGATTCTCCAAATGATAGAAGACTTGTTGAAAGATTCGTTGCTTTTGCTAGCGTATCTTGTAGGGCAGCTTGGTCGCCACTTGCTAATACAGTCTTCAAGAGATAGGAAGTAATGGCATTTCCAGCTACAAATGCTGGTAAAATTGCTGCCAATGAAACCAGGATAACTTCCAGGCAGAATTGGCTAAAGATTGCTATTTTTCCTTTTCCTAGCGCCAATAAAATACCAACCTCGTAGACTCGCTCTCGTAACCAAAGTGACAAGACCAAGACCAGAGCTCCTACACCAGCAATCATAATACCATAGAGGAAAATTTGTAGGAAGGTTTGGAAGGTCGAAACTGAATCCTTGATTTGTTCAAACGCCTTATTTTCCTTCTCGACTTGGTAACCTTTAGTTTCCAGGGATAACTTTTCAACTTCTTGAATGATACTATCCATATCTTTTGGATTTTCTAAATAAAAACGAGCGGCGCTAACTTGAGCTTCCTTATTTCCAAGAAGAGTTTGGCTACTTTCGAAGTCTGTATAGACCGTGTTTTCACTAAAATCTGAGCTAAGACCAGTGAATTTTTCTTGCTTCTTACCTGAGAAAATACCTACGATTTCATAGTCTAGCCTTTGTCCACTATTTCCTTCAACTTGACCAGGATTTAAGCTAATCTTATCTCCTACTTTTAGATTGTTTTTATTTGCTAAATCTTCATGGATTAAGATTTTTTTGCTATCTCCTTTTTCTAAATGCCTTCCTTCTTTAAGGGTAAAGGCAGAGCTAGTAAAGGAGACATCCTTAGAGGAATCTTCTAAAGCTATCAAACTGATGAGATTTTTTTCAGCCTCTGTCAAATCATCCCTTTGGATACTTTGTTCTCCAGTAACGACTTCTTTGTCAGTTAACTTGGCTATTGTTTCTAGCTCAGGTGAAATCTTCTCAAGACCCTTTATCTTTTTAAGGTCATCTAGTTGAGACAGTTGAAAAGTCTGATCTGCTTCGATTCTTTTAATCGAAAAAGATGTATTCAGTGAGCGATAGAGATTGTTTTCTACTGTTTTGTTGGACTTCATAAGCGTCAAACAAGCCGATATTCCAGCCAATAAGACAAATAGAATCAAGAATAATATGAGACTTCTCAGTCGTTTTCTGCTGACGTAAGCCCAAGCTCTTTGAGTGGGATTCATATAGCACCTCCATATTTGTAAAACCATTATAATATTCAAATATGAAATGTTTATGAAATAAGAAAAATTTCTGAAATAAAATAAGCCAGTATTTCTACTGACTTTATATTTATAAATCACCCAGATTAAAACAGAGAAAATGCAGCAACTATCCCAGAGAAAATGTTAGCTAATGCATGTATGATCCAACTTGTTAAAATAGACCCTCCAGCTTTTTTCTCATTGACAAAACCAAGATAAGCAGCGATTACTCCTGTAAACAAGGTAATAAAAAGAGTAATTCTTATAGATACAAGTGAGGCAAATAATATTCCATGAAGCAAACCAAAAGTAATAGCTTGTATCGTATTCGCAAAGAAAAATGGCATATGATTAACTAATCGTTTTAATAAAAACCCTCTGAATAAAAGTTCCTCAGGCAAAGAAGTCTGAAAAAAACTATAAATTAGTATACTTGGCAAAGCTTTAAGACCCATATCGGAAAATGCCGAAGTAGCCGTTTCTATACTACGTGTTAGAGGAAAGATAAACATAGAAAAAATTGTAAACAGGAGAAAGCCACCAATTATCCATGCGATAAGATAAGAATCTTCAACCCTTTTAATAGCTTTTAAACCAATCCATTCCCCAAAAGATACTTTACCTCTCACTATTAAAAACCACCAGATATAAGGTAGTATAATAACAAAAAGAAATTGAATTAAGGCACTTATGATTCGTTGTAGTTCATTAGCCATAACAATTCTCCTTTACATATTTGAAAAACTAATTTTAAATCAGGAAATACAAGACTTAAACTATAAAAGCTTTCCCGATAATAACCGTTATATACTAGGATAGATTAAACTTTTCTAGACTACTACCTCTCTAATTTTTCAATACTGAACTTTTTGCCATCTTTCCTATCTATATTATAGCACTTTTTAAAATAAAAAAACATACCAAAAAACTAGCTTGTATGTTTTTCACTATACATCTTTCAAAAAAATAAAAAGCTAGCCAAAGCTAGCTCACTATTATGCGGAGAGAGGGACTTGAACCCTCACGACCTAAAGCGGTCACAGGATCCTTAGTCCTGCGCGTCTGCCAATTCCGCCATCCCCGCGTCGATTACTTTACTAGTATATCAACTTTGAAAAAAATTGTCAAGACTTTTTTCAGATTTTTTCATCTTGAAATGTATTATTCTGTAATTTCAAGCAAATTTTCATCAACCAATTTCGCACCAAGTGTATTCTTGAAATGTCCAAGTGCAAAGGCATGATTTTCAGGCCAAATGGATGCAACTGCTGGTTTCACAACTTCTATCTGATAACCAAGATTATAAGCATCAATGGCTGTATGCAAGACACAGATATCTGTAAGAACTCCTGTCAAAATGACTGTATCAACTCTACGCTCTCTGAGACGGATATCCAAATCTGTTCCAGAAAAAGCTGAATAGTGACGTTTATCCATCCAGAAAACACGACTATCATCTGCATGTTCCTGATAAAAATCAGCTAACTTGCCATACAAATTTCGTCCACTCGTTCCAATAATATTATGTGGCGGGAAGAGTTTACTTTCAGGATGAAAGACATCATTTTCCTCATGAGCATCGATGGTGAAAAAGATGTAATCACCACGATCAAAAGCCTTTTGGGTCACCCCATATATATCATCAGATATTGCTTGAGCTGGAGCACCCGCAGTCAGTTTCCCATGATCCGCTACAAAATCTTCTGTATAGTCAATAGAAATTAAAGCCTTAGCCATTAATAGTCCCTCTTTTTCACTTCTTCAAAAATATCTGGAATTAAAACTTTTAGATAAGTTCCTTTCATACCAAGAGAACGACTTTCAATAATCCCTGCAGATTCAAGTTTACGAAGGGCATTAACAATTACTGAGCGTGTGATTCCGATACGATCTGCAATGACTGAAGCAGTTAATTGGCCTTCATTACCATCTAGTTCTGCTAGAATAGCCGATACAGCTCTAAGTTCAGAGTAAGAGAGTGTATTAACCGCCATAGTTACAGCCGTACGACGACGAATATTTTTCTCATCTTCTTCACGTTGGAAGTTCAAGAGTTGAATTCCTACTACTGTGCTGGCAATCTCAACAAGTATCAAATCCTCATCTTCAAACTTTTTATCATTACGCCAAATGATCAAGGAACCTAAGCGAATTCCTGAGACATGAATGGGAGCAATCGTTGTCAAACCATCTGGGAAATCAGAGCGACTCTCAGTTGGGAAGATTGTCAAATCATGCTCTACAGGAAGATTGGCCTCCGTATCGTAGATCATGTTTGCACCCTGTACATAATCTTCTGGAAAAGTCTTTGATTGGAAGAAGTGCTCTACTCGGTCATTATTAGTTTTGTAGCGCATAAAGTAGCCCAACAAACGACCCTTGCTATTAACAATACAAGCGTTACAGTCAATAATATCTGCTAATTGACGTGTAATGGCATTATAAGGAAGCTCATCTTGTAATTGCTCTTCCGAACGCTTTAAGATTGATGTGATTTTTCTTGTTTTTTCTAATAAATGTGCCATTTTTTACCTCGCATATAATCGCTTCCATTATAACATAGAAAAGTCTTTATTTCAATAATTATCTGAAAATTGCTTATTGCATCACAATTCTTTTATATTCGCAATTTTTTGATGTTTTTTTAATATTTATGATTGACATCCATTTATTTTTTTGATAATATAATATTACAAGATAACAAATATATAAATACAACTTCAAGTATAACTTTTTCTACTTTAATTTAGGTCTCCTTATATATAAAAAGCGATTCACAAAGTGAACCGCTTTTTATTATTTATCACCCTTGTTACGAATAACAAAACCTGTTTTCTTTTCGCTGGATGTATTACGTGGTTTTTTATTATCCTTCCGGTAACGCTTCTCTTTATCAAATCGATCCTTTGAGCGTCCACCTTTTCGATAGTCATCATGACGGCCATTGCCACGGCGTTCACGGTCTCTACGGTCGTCTCCACGACGGGCTCCTCGATCTGACTTGCCTTTTCCGCCAAATCCACCACCAGATGGTTTAAATGGTAATGGTTTTTCACGCGCAATCTCAACTTCTGGAAGACTGTCTGGATCTTGGACAGTCAGACTCAAGATATACATGGCCAATTCTTCAGGACTAAATTCAGCTGCTAATTTACGGGCATCTTTAGCAAATTTATCAAAGTTGCTACGAATGGCTTCATCAGCAAAGTCACGCTCGATTTTCTTAAGAGCAACCTGCTTCTTAGCTTGGAAGGCTTCTTCTGCACTTGCAGGTTTGAGACCTTTCATGCGTTTCTTAGTCAAGTTCTCGATGATTTGAAGGTAGCCCATTTCATTTGGAGCCACGAAGGTAATAGACTGACCTGACTTACCTGCACGACCTGTACGGCCGATACGGTGAACATAGCTCTCAGGATCTTGAGGAATGTCATAGTTGTAGACATGAGTCACACCTGAGATATCTAAACCACGAGCTGCAACGTCTGTTGCAACAAGGACATCAAGATTTCCATTTTTAAAATCACGAAGGACACGAAGACGTTTGTTTTGGTCCAAATCTCCATGAATCCCTTCTGCACGGAAGCCACGGATCTTCAGACCACGAGTCAATTCATCTACACGACGTTTAGTACGACCAAATACGATCGCCAGTTCTGGTTGTTCCACGTCCATGAGACGAGTCATAGTATCAAATTTTTCTTGTTCTTTAACTCGGATATAGTACTGGTCAACCAATTCTGTTGTCAACTCTTTAGCCGCAATCTTCACATGCTCAGGTTCTTTCATAAACTGGACCCCGATACGTTTGATAGCTTCTGGCATGGTTGCTGAAAAGAGTAAGGTTTGACGATTTTCTGGGACACGAGAGATAATGGCTTCAATATCCTCAAGGAAGCCCATATTAAGCATCTCATCTGCTTCGTCAAGGATAAGAGTTTCAATATCCTGTAATTTCAAGGCCTTGCGTTTAATCAAGTCCAAAAGACGTCCTGGTGTTCCTACTACGATATGAGCACCTGATTTAAGAGCCTTGATTTGTTTTTCAATGCTTGAACCACCATAGACTGAACGAACTTTTACACCCTTGCTTCTACCAAAGCGGAAAAGCTCTTCTTGGCTTTGAACTGCAAGTTCACGAGTTGGCGCAATCACCAAAGCTTGGATAGTTGCTTCTTCTGTACGAATTTTTTCAAGGGTTGGCAAGCCAAAGGCTGCTGTTTTCCCTGTACCAGTCTGTGCTTGACCGATAACATCTTTTCCCTCAAGAGCCAAAGGAATGGTTTGCTCTTGGATAGGACTTGCTTCTACAAATCCTGCTTTATCAACTTCTGCTAAAAGGTCAGCAGACAAGTTAAATTCATTAAATTTCACGTTTTTCTTCTTTCTAAAGGTGGTGCGAAGCCACCCTATAGCGCTTAGTTTATACTTTTCTTTTCATGACGTATTTTCATATCTTTATATGAAAGATCGTGTTGCTTCTTTTCCACTAAAGAAAAGTACTGCTTTCTTTGCAACTTATCTAGTATAACACAAGAAGGAGGCAAAAGATAGTCAAACCCTCTGATTAAATCATGTAAACGATTTTTTAACCATACTCTTCTTCTCTTCACTAAATAGTTCTTTAAAAATCATCGTCGATTGTTTTAAAAAAATGTAATCCCTTTATTTTAGCGTAGCAGAATTGTGAAAAAATTTTCTTCTTGTGCTAGAATGAAATCAAACAGGAGGATTTAAAAATGTTAACATACGATTTAATTGTCATTGGATTTGGTAAGGCAGGTAAAACTCTTGCTGCCAAACTAGCTTCAGCTGGTAAAAAAGTTGCCCTTATCGAACGCAATAAGGCAATGTACGGTGGAACTTGTATCAACATCGGTTGTATTCCAACTAAAACCTTGTTAGTTGCTGCAGAAAAGAACTTGTCATTTGACGAGGTTATGGCAACAAAAAATACAATTACGAGCCGCCTCAATGGTAAAAACTATGCTACTATCGCTGGTACTGGAGTTGATATCATTGATGCTGAAGCCCACTTTGTTTCTAATAAAGTCATCGAAATTCAAGCTGGTGATGAAAAACAAGAACTAACTGCTGAAACAATCGTCATCAACACTGGTGCTGTTTCAAACGTTTTGCCTATTCCAGGACTATCTACTAGCAAGAATGTCTTTGATTCAACTGGCATCCAAAACTTGGAACAATTACCAGAGAAACTTGGAATCCTTGGTGGTGGAAATATTGGTCTTGAGTTTGCTGGTCTCTACAATAAACTCGGAAGCAAGGTAACAGTCTTAGATGCTTTAGATACTTTCCTACCTCGCGCAGAACCTTCCATTGCTGCTCTTGCTAAACAATACATGGAAGAAGATGGTATTGAATTGCTTCAAAACATCCATACTACTGAAATCAAAAACGATGGTGACCAAGTTCTTGTTGTGACTGAAAATGAAACCTATCGTTTCGATGCCCTTCTCTACGCAACAGGACGTAAACCAAATGTAGAACCACTTCAACTTGAAAATACAGATATTGAACTAACTGAACGTGGTTCTATCAAGGTGGACAAACATTGTCAAACAAACGTTCCTGGTGTCTTTGCAGTTGGAGATGTCAACGGTGGACTTCAATTTACCTATATTTCACTAGATGACTTTCGTGTTGTTTACAGCTACCTTGCTGGTGATGGCAGTTACACACTTGAAGACCGTCTTAATGTTCCAAACACCATGTTCATCACACCAGCACTTTCACAAGTTGGTTTGACCGAAAGCCAAGCAGCTGATTTGAAACTTCCATACGCTGTTAAGGAAATCCCTGTTGCTGCTATGCCTCGTGGTCATGTAAATGGTGACCTTCGTGGAGCCTTCAAAGCTGTTGTCAACACTGAAACTAAAGAAATTCTCGGAGCAACTATCTTCTCTGAAGGTTCACAAGAAATCATCAATATCATTACTGTTGCTATGGACAACAAAATTCCTTACACTTACTTCACAAAACAAATCTTCACTCACCCAACCTTGGCTGAAAACTTGAATGACTTATTTGCGATTTAATAATAGAAAGCAGTCCGATAAAGGGCTGTTTTTTTCTTATCTAAAATCTCAATTCTATCTTTTCCATCTTTTATGATATAATAGAAACATGAAACTTGAAACTACTTTTGGGCTCCTAGTTGGACGTTCTTCTCACTTTATTTTAAGTCGTCTTGGACGTGGAAGTACGCTCCCAGGAAAACTTGCCCTTCAATTTGATAAAGATATTTTACAGCATCTAGCAAAAAACTATGAGATTGTCGTGGTAACTGGTACGAATGGTAAAACCTTGACAACAGCCCTTACTGTCGGGATTTTAAAAGAAGTCTATGGCCAAGTATTAACCAATCCAAGTGGCGCCAACATGATTTCAGGAATCACCACTACTTTTTTGAATGCAAAATCCTCTAAAACAGGTAAAAATATAGCCGTCCTAGAAATCGACGAAGCCAGTCTCTCGCGTATCTGTGACTACATCCAACCTAGTCTCTTTGTTATCACTAATATTTTCCGTGACCAGATGGACCGCTACGGTGAGATTTACACTACCTATAAGATGATTCTGGATGCCATCCGAAAGGTTCCTACTGCTACGGTTCTTCTTAATGGAGATAGTCCACTTTTCTACAAGCCAGCTATTCCTAATCCTATTCAATATTTTGGCTTTGACTTAGAAAAAGGGCCAGCTCAGTTGGCACACTACAATACCGAGGGTATCCTATGTCCTAATTGCCACAGCATTCTCAAGTATGAACTTAATACTTATGCTAACTTAGGGGCTTATATCTGCGAGAATTGCGGATGCAAACGCCCTGATTTAGACTATCGAGTGACAGAACTGGTCGAGTTAACCAACAATCGCTCTCGCTTTGTTATCGACGACCAAGAATACGGTATTCAAATCGGTGGACTCTACAATATCTACAATGCCCTTGCCGCTGTTGCTATTGCTCGCTTCCTTGGAGCTCAACCACAACTTATCAAGCAAGGATTTGATAAGAGCCGTGCTGTCTTTGGACGACAAGAAACTTTCCAAATCGGAGATAAGGAATGCACACTCGTCCTTATCAAGAACCCTGTAGGAGCTACTCAAGCGATAGAGATGATTAAATTGGCTCCATATCCGTTTAGTTTATCAGTTCTTCTCAATGCGTTCTATGCAGATGGTATTGATACCAGTTGGATTTGGGATGCTGACTTTGAACAAATTACTGATATGGACATTCCAGAAATCAATGCTGGAGGAGTTCGCCATTCTGAAATTGCTCGTCGTCTTCGTGTTACTGGTTATCCAGCTGATAAAATCACTGAAACGAGCAGCTTGGAACAAGTTCTTAAAACGATTGAAAATCAAGACTGCAAGCATGCCTATATCCTTGCGACATACACAGCTATGCTTGAATTTCGAGAATTACTAGCTAATCGTCAGATTGTTAGAAAGGAGATGAACTAATGGTTTATACTTCACTTTCATCAACAGACGGCAACTATCCATACCAACTAAATATAGCCCATCTCTATGGAAACCTTATGAATACATACGGAGATAATGGAAATATCCTCATGCTCAAGTATGTAGCTGAAAAGCTTGGTGCCCATGTTACAGTTGACATCGTTTCTCTCCATGATGATTTTGATGAGAACTACTATGATATTGCCTTCTTTGGTGGTGGTCAAGACTTTGAACAAAGCATCATTGCTGGTGATCTACCTGCTAAAAAAGATAATATTGATAACTTTATCCAAAATGATGGTGTCGTTCTTGCTATCTGTGGTGGTTTCCAACTATTAGGCCAATATTATATTGAAGCTTCTGGCAAGCGTATCGAAGGATTGGGTGTTATGGGACACTACACACTCAACCAAACCAATAACCGCTTCATCGGTGACATTAAAATTCATAATGAAGAATTCGATGAAACCTACTATGGATTTGAAAATCACCAAGGTCGCACCTTCCTCTCAGATGAGCAAAAACCACTCGGTCAGGTTGTATACGGAAATGGAAATAATGAAGAAAAAATCGGTGAAGGTGTTCACTATAAAAATGTTTTCGGTTCTTATTTCCACGGACCTATCTTATCTCGAAATGCAAATCTAGCCTATCGCTTGGTCACTACTGCCCTTAAGAAAAAATATGGTCAGGACATCGTTTTACCAACTTACGAGGATATTCTCAGCCAAGAAGTTGCTGAAGAATATGGCGATGTTAAGAGCAAGGCTGACTTTACTTAAAATTCTAATTCCAAGGAGCCTAGCTTTCTTGGAATTTTTTTGTATCCTTTTCTCCTTCTCCCTTGCTTTTTCTCCTATTTTTTGCCAAAATAGAGGGGTAGAAAGAAGGTAGCTTATGTCTAAATTACAACAAATCCTAACATATCTTGAAACAGAAAAACTAGACGTCGCTGTCGTATCTGACCCCGTCACTATCAATTATCTAACTGGATTCTACAGTGATCCACACGAACGTCAAATGTTCCTTTTTGTCCTTGCAGATCAGGAACCGCTTCTCTTCGTTCCAGCACTTGAGGTTGAACGTGCGACTAGCACTGTCTCTTTCCCAGTAGTTGGCTACGTGGACTCTGAAAACCCTTGGAAGAAAATCCAAAATGCCTTGCCGCAGCTTGATTTCAAACGTGTAGCAGTTGAGTTTGATAATCTCATCTTAACTAAATATCACGGTTTGAAAACTGTCTTTGAAAGTGCTGAGTTTGAGAACTTAACTCCATTGATCCAACGCATGCGCCTCATCAAATCAGCAGACGAAGTGCAAAAGATGATGGTTGCAGGTGTTTACGCCGACAAGTCTGTTAAAGTTGGTTTTGATAATATCTCTCTTGATAATACGGAAACTGATATCATTGCGCAGATTGACTTTGCTATGAAACGTGAAGGCTATGAAATGAGCTTTGATACCATGGTCTTGACTGGTGATAATGCTGCAAATCCACATGGTATTCCTGGAGCTAACAAGGTTGAAAACAATGCCCTTCTCCTCTTTGACCTCGGTGTGATGGTGAATGGTTATGCATCAGATATGACTCGTACAGTCGCTGTTGGTAAACCTGACCAGTTCAAGATAGATATTTACAACTTGACTCTAGAAGCTCAACAAGCTGCCCTTGACTTTATCAAACCTGGTGTAACAGCTCATGAGGTTGACCGTGCGGCTCGTGAGGTTATCGAAAAAGCCGGCTACGGTGAGTACTTCAATCACCGTCTCGGTCACGGTATCGGTATGGATGTCCACGAATTCCCTTCAATCATGGAAGGAAACGACATGGTCATCGAAGAGGGTATGTGCTTCTCAGTTGAACCTGGTATCTATATTCCTGGTAAAGTCGGTGTCCGCATCGAAGACTGTGGAGTTGTGACCAAAGATGGCTTTGACCTCTTTACAAGTACCAGCAAAGATTTGCTTTATTTTGATTAAATAGTATTTTATAAAAAATAAGATGGAAAAGTGAGACTTTTCCATCTTATTTTTTGATTTGATAATAAATTTTATCAGCTATATAACCTTTTCGTTCAACTGCATTTGGAATCGTCTTCCAAAAAGTCATTCCAGCATTTTCCATGACACAACCAGAGGCAGGATTTAAACTTGCATAGCAAGCATCTACCTGGTCAAAACCAATCTCATCCAAACAGTATGATAAAACAGCCTTCAAGGCTTCTGTCATGATCCCTCGTCCCCAATAGTCCATCCCTAAGATATATCCAATCTCACAGCTAGATTTTTCTTCATCCATACTGACCAGACTAATATCTCCAATGACATATTCTGAATTATCTTTGAGACAAATAGCCCATTTGTAATAGTTAGGATTGTCATAGGATGCTACCCAATTGCCAATAGAGTTTCGAGTCTGTTCAACATTCAGGTGTGGATCCCAAGTAACATAGGTTAGATTATCTAGACGAGAAGCCCAATTCTCAAACATAGCTTGAGCATCACCTTCACAAAAGCGTCTCAATATCAACCGTTCGGTATGTAGTGTCTTTGTACCAATAGACTTCATAATACAACCTCACTTTCCTATTTCATGTCAATATGAGAAAAAGGTCCCCCGGACCTTCCTCGTTCTCCTGTTTCTAGACTCGGGGTAAAAACCTCCCCCGGAGGTTTTTACTCCCAAAACGTATCAAACACTGTGATTGGTAGGTGACGTTTGTGTTGACCTTTATACCACCATTTTTCAATGATTGCTTGAGCTTCTGGACTGATCTGTTTACCTTCAAGATAGTCATCAATCTCTGCGTAAGTTACACCTAGTGCAACTTCATCTGCCAAGCCTGGTTTTTCTTCTTCCAGATCTGCGATTGGTACTTTTTCATAGAGTGCCGGATCAGCTCCAAGCTCAATCAATAGTTGTTTTCCTTGACGTTTGTTGAGACGATAAAGAGGAAGAATATCCGCTCCGCCGTCACCGAACTTAGTAAAGAAACCTGTGACATTTTCGGCGGCATGGTCAGTACCAATAACGGCTCCACTATAAGAACCTGCTATGGCATATTGAGCAATCATACGACTTCGAGCCTTGATATTTCCTTTGTTAAAGTCTGTCATCGAACTTCCAGTAACCTCTACTGCCGCTACCATCGCATCTACAGACTCTTTAATATTCACTACTAAACTGACATCTGGTTGGATGAAAGCCAAAGCTTTTTGAGCATCATCCTCGTCGGCTTGAATGCCATAAGGTAAGCGAACTGCGATAAATTTATAAGAATCATCACCGGTTTCAGCTCTCATTTCTTCCATAGCTAGTTGGGCAAGGCGACCAGCTAGAGTTGAGTCTTGTCCTCCAGAAATTCCCAATACAAAACTTTTAAGGAAAGGATGTTTTTTTAGGTATCTCTTTAGAAAATCGATCGAACGACGAATCTCCTCTTGCGGATCAATGACAGGTTTAACACCCAGTTGCTGGATAATACTTTCTTGTAGAGTCATTACTCTTCTCCTTGTCCTAATGCTGCCTTACGCATCTTGTCAATCAAGTCCATCTTGTCTTGCCAAATATCATGTGCTAAGTCTACTGGATAATGTTGTGGATTAAGAACACGTTTGTACTCGTCCCAGAGTTTATCAAATTCTTTACGAGCGTAGGCTTGAATTTCAGGTAAAGTCGGTAAATCATAAACTAGCTTACCATCCTTGAAAATATTAACCAAGAGAGGAACTGCATCGAAATTACGGACAGTTTTATTGATATAGGTATAGGTTGGGTGGAACATCTTGAGTTCAGTCATACTAGACACATCAACTCCGTTATAGGTGATATAATCACCCTCAGATTTTCCTTTTTCTCGACTGGTAATACGCCAAACTTGCTTCTTACCTGGGGTTGAAACTTTTTCAGCATTACTAGAGAGTTTGATGGTGTTACGCATGTGACCATCTTGATCCTCAATCGCCACAATCTTATATACTGCTCCAAGTGCAGGTTGATCATAGGCAGTGATTAGTTTAGTCCCAACACCCCAAACATCAATCTTAGCCCTCTGCATTTTAAGGTTAAGAATGGTATTTTCATCAAGGTCATTTGATGCATAGATTTTCGCATCAGGGAATCCTGCCTCGTCTAATTGATGACGAACCTTCTTAGAAATATAGGCGATATCTCCTGAATCGATACGGACACCCTTAAAGTTAATCTTATCTCCCAATTCTCTTGCAACCTGAATGGCAGCAGGAACACCGATACGAAGAGTATCATAAGTATCTACAAGAAATACACAATCACGATGCGTTGAGGCATAAGCTTTAAAGGCCTCATAATCATTACCATATACCTGTACCAAGGAATGAGCGTGAGTGCCTAGAACAGGAATTCCAAAGAGTTTACCTGCACGCACATTACTGGTTCCATTTGCACCACCGATTACAGCAGCACGCGTTCCCCAAATCGCTGCATCCATTTCTTGGGCACGACGTGTTCCAAATTCCATCAAAGGCTCATCTTCAATGACAGAACGAATACGAGCAGCCTTTGTCGCTATCAAAGTTTGAAAGTTGACGATGTTCAAGAGAGCTGTTTCAACCAATTGGCATTGGGCTAGAGGACCTTCTACCTGAACGATTGGCTCGTTGGCAAAAACCAAATCTCCTTCCCGAGCAGAACGAACCGTCAACTCCAATTTGAGATTACGGAGATAGTCTAAAAATGCACCATGATAACCAAGTGATTCTAGATAATCAATATCACTATCTGAAAAGCGTAAGTTTTCTAGGTATTTTACTATTCTCTCTAACCCTGCAAAAACAGCATAGCCGTTATTAAACGGTTGTTGGCGGAAATAAACCTCAAAAACAGCTTTCTTATTATGAATGCCTTGGTCAAAGTAGACCTGCATCATGTTAATCTGATACAAATCCGTGTGTAAAGTTAAGCTATCATCTTTGTACATATGAGTCCTTCTTTCCTGTTTCTAAAAAAGGAAACAGATTCTTTATAAATTAGTACCATTATAGCATAATTTAGGAGGTTTGGCTTAAGCTTAATAACCTTTTAGCTTCTTTCTAACTTATCTAAGTCTTCTTCATATTTTTTCTGGGCCCATTGACCATAACTTTTCAATCCTAAGTTCCCGATAAAGACCCAAGGAAGATAAAGGAGATATGTAATGACCCAAGCAGACAAATATTTAAAGTTTAGAGGATTATGCTCATAAATTTCTAAATTGAATTGATAGTTTTGTAGCATTAAAATAGTTGTGATGAGTAGTGTTACTAACAGGCATCCTAAAATTGTAAAATGAAAACGACTATAGTAGTTCACACCCAAATCTCGAGCACGGCCGAAAAAGTAAGAAGTTCCAATAATGATAATGATGAGAATCATTCTCGGATTAAAAAGACTTGGTGCTAATACTGCAATCATATAAGATAAAAGCAAGAAAGCTATAGAGATATAGAAACTTTCAGCCCCCGCTTTATTCATCAGTTGTTCTTCTCTTTCATCCAGTAATTGATAATAAAATAATCTATTTTTCATCTTCTTCCTCCCAAAATAATTGATCTAGAGTTTTCCCTAAACATCTGCAAATAGACTGACAAAGGGATAGACTAGGATTATATTTGCCAGCTTCTATCAAACCGATAGTCTGCCTAGTGACACCCACAGCTTCTGCCAAATCACCTTGTGTCATGTCAAGCTCCACTCGAGCTAACTTTAATTTTAAATTCTTAACCACTTGTTACCTCCTCTAAAATTTTAAAAAGTCGCGCTTCTTTTCTCAACTTTATTATATCATATATTTTACATTATGCAACATATATCTGTCATTTTGTTAATTTTTTTTAACAAAAATCTCTACCACTTACATGATAGAGAGTTCTGTGCTTACAAATCTTTTTGATAATAGTGTCTTTGTCCAGTGTATGGATAATCCTTCAATGTAAAAACTTCCTTATAGCCATGCTTTTGATAAAAGGCTGGTGCTTGAAACTGATAAGTATTGACAAAAGCAAAGCAACAGTTTCTCTTTTTAGCTTCACTTTCTGCTTGCTGCAATAGTTGAGAGCCGATTCCTTGTCCCCGCAAATTCTCTGTCACAAATAAATACTCTATTTCTAACCAATTCCCGAAAGTCTCTGCTACTAAGCCAGCCAGGAGTTGACCATTATCATCTTCGATATAAATATTAAGAGGCTCGCTTTCCACTGGTTCTCTCTTGGAACGATTATAAGAGCGAATCAAATTCCCTATTTCAAGTGCTTTCTGGGACACTTTATTTTCCAATCTTATCTTCATTAAAACCTCCTTAAGACACTTATAGCTTGATTATAAGCATATTTTGATAGACTGTCAAACTAAAAAACTCATCAACTACCTTGATGAGTTTTTTTAGTTCATAAATTTCCACTTAAACCGTTTTTTCAACTTTTAAGATTTTAACATCGTAGCTACCAACTGGTGTTTCAATAGTAGCTGTATCACCTTTTTTCTTACCAATCAAGGCTTGACCAATTGGGCTTTCATTTGAAACTTTTCCTGCAAAGGCATCTGCCCCAGCTGAACCAACGATGATGTATACTTCTTCATCTTCTTCGCCAATTTCTTGAATAGTAACTGTACGACCAATGGCAACCTCATCCTGAGCAACGGCATCGCTGTTGACAATTTCAGCATAACGGATTTTAGTTTCCAAACTAGAGATTTGACCTTCAACAAAGGCTTGCTCATCTTTTGCTGCTTCGTACTCACTGTTCTCTGACAAGTCACCATATGAGCGTGCAATCTTAATACGTTCAACAACTTCTGGACGACGAACAAGTTTCAACTCTTCTAATTCTTTTTCGAGTTTTTCTTTTTCTTCAATCGTCATTGGGTATGTTTTTTCTACCATTTTTCTCAACTTTCTTTTACTTATCTATAGTATTTTATTCGTTAAAGCAAAATTATGTGGAAAACCACATAATTTTAGTTTGCATTATTTGATTGTTTTAATTTACTGTTGATGTGCTCTTCAACGTTTTTATCATGCTCTTCTTTCGTTGCTGCAAAGTAGACTTTTCCATCTTGAACATTCGCAACAAAGAAGAGATTATCACTCTTAGTTTGATTGATACTTGATTCGATGGCATCCAAGCTTGGGCTATCAACTGGACCAGGCATTAGGCCAATATTCGTATAAACGTTATAAGGTGAGTTGATTTCTGTGTTAATAGCCACATCATCAGCAAGACTGATCTTTTGACCAAGTTTACCCTCTGCATAAAGGATAGCGATATTGCTTTGAAGTGGCATACCTAGATTCAAACGGTTATAGAAGACTCCAGCGATAAGCTTACGATCTTCCGTTTTTGCCCCTTCCTTCTCTACAAGTGAAGCAATAGTTAAGAGTTCATTTACTGTTAGGTTCTTTTCCTTGATAGTAGCATAATGTGGAGAGAGGTTTTTGTCCATTGTAGCAAGCATTTCATCAATCAAGCTTTCAATAGTTGTGCTCTCTTTAATTGTATATGTTGCTGGGAATAGATAACCTTCTAAGCGATAACGAACACCACTATCTTTTGCAGGTAAACTTTCAAGAAGTTTTGGATATTTTGCAACCTCTTGAGCAATAAAGTTTTCATCTTGAACTTTAGCCATAAAAGCTTCAGCAGTCAAAGCTTCTTTAAAGTCACCTTGTAGTTGACCAACAGCTTGGGAAATCTGTTCAAGAGTGTAGCCTTCAGGAATAGTTAGATTTGCAAAGATTACTTCTTGAGGCTCTGGAGTTCCTCCTACTTGTAATGCTTTAATCAGATCTTCAGTACTCATACTTTTCTGTAAATTAAAATAACCAGATTTTAAATCCGAATAATTTTTATATTTTACATATGCTGTAAAAAGTAAACCATGTTTAACCAAACCTGATTTCTCAAGTATTGAGCCAATTTCTTGACTATTAGCCCCATTTGGAATATAAACTTTTACAAATTGCTTAGAAGATGAATCTACAGGTTGCAATGCTGACTTAGCATAGCGGTATCCATAAAAACCACCTACTCCAAGAAGAGCGAGTAGAATTAGTAAAGTTACTAAAAATCGTACAAAACGAAACTTCTTCTTTTTCTTAGTTGGTTTCACAGATTCTCTACGACTGCGTCTAGGAATATCTGCTTCCTCTGAGCTTGAATCTTCTTGAACTGGAATCACAACCGTTTCTTCGTCAATATTAGACGCAAAAGTTTCTTCTTCATTTTCAAGTTGTGAATCAAGCTGAGTTTGGTATGACACCGCAACTCGAGTAGGTGTTGAGTGAATTTCCTCTTCCACAACATCTGGTTGATTATGTTCAACAGACTCAACTGAGTCTTCTTCGGTAGCAAACGAACGAGGTGGAACGCTTGGTGCATTAGCAATCAATTGATCCACTGCAGACACAGAATTAGCAATTAATTCTTCTTCTGCTGTTTTACTTTCCGGTTTTTCTTGTTCTGATGTATAAGTATTTGTTAAAGTTTCAAATAGGTCACTTGTAGGTTCTGAAATCCTATCTTCTTTTTTTAGTCGTTCTAAATCTCGCAAAATTTGCTCTTTAAAACTTAGCTTTTCTTCTTCTCTTGAATTTTCGCTCAAAGGTATTACCTCCTTGTTGATAATCCATAATATTATATCTTAAAAACCAAATAAAAGCAACTATAGTTGGCTGTCTAAAACTTTTTCTCATTTTGCCAGACCATATTATACCATTCTTCTCCTGCAAACTTAGATTCAGATTTTCCTTCATTGATAAATCCATGCTTTTCGTAGTAGCTAATAAGATAATCATGGCAAGTCAGATTGATACCTTGGCGCTCGTGCTCCAGAGCAATGTTCTTTAAAGCTGTCAATAATTTTCGGCCAAGACCTAGAGATTGAGCTTCCTTAGCAACAGACAAACAAGTAATTGAAATGTAGCCACCAGAATGATGACTGTGGTCTTCAATTTCTTCTGTAAAAGATTTATCTTGCAAATATCTATGTGGCACTACAGGTCCTTCAATATAGCCTAAAATATGGCCGTCTTTTTCAGCAACCAAAAAGCTTGTCTTAATTTCTCTTAAATGTGCTTCAAAAACAGTACGTGGAATCGCTTCTTCCACAGAGAAGTTTTCCAACTCAATTTCTTGAATACGATCAAGATCCGCCAGTCTTGCTTCTCTGATTATCATATTTCCTCCTGATAATACGGATTATCCCAATGCATATGAAAATAAGGATCACTGCTGTTTTCCGATTCAGCAAAGCCATGTTCGATAAATGCATTCATCTCAAAATAAGACAGCATTTTATCAGTGCAGGGAAGATAAAGTCCGGATTTATTGGTTAAACGACTACTCTCTTTCAAAGCTGCTAGTAAAAGTGTCCCAAATCCTTGCCCTCGATAATCAGGATGAATCACCAAACTTAAAATGATAATAGGCACTTTACTAACAGAATGAATGTAGTCTATATCAAAAGCTGAATCCTTCGAACTTGTTTCAGTTAAATCAGCTCCTATAATAAAACCAATCACCTGCTCCTCAAGGCTAGCTAAGAGAAAAGTACCCGCATGGTTGCGGATACGTTCTTCTATCATTTCTTTACTAATATTTCTGCAGGAGTCAGCATTCTTTTCTATAATCAAGTAGATTTGATCCAAATCAGATGCTTGAGCCTCCCGAATTGATATTGGAAATTCCATAGTTATTCCTTACTGAACATTACTTGTCAAATTTGACAAGAGACGTTCGAATGAGTATTCATATGATTGAATGTCACCTGCTCCCATAAAGACGTATACAGCATTGTCATGGTCTAAGAGAGGAGACACATTTTCAACAGTGATAACTTGATGTTTTTTATCAATCTTGGCTGCTAAATCTTCAACCTTAACATCACCATGGTCAACTTCACGCGCTGAACCATAAATCTGAGCTAGGTAGACTGCATCAGCTTGATTCAAGGCTTGTGCAAAATCATCCAACAAAGCAATTGTACGAGTAAAGGTATGCGGTTGGAAAATAGCAACGATTTCCTTGCTTGGGTATTTTTGACGCGCAGCATCTAGAGTTGCAATGATTTCAGTTGGGTGATGCGCAAAATCATCGATAATGACTGTATCGTTAACAATCTTTTCTGTAAAGCGACGCTTAACGCCTCCAAAAGTATTCAAGTGTTCACGCACTAAATTCAAGTCAAATCCAGCTGTGTAAAGTAAGCCAATCACTGCTGTAGCATTCATGATGTTATGGCGTCCAAAGGTTGGAATATGGAATTGACCAAGATTTTCTCCACGGAAATAGACTGTAAAAGTAGAACCCGTCGTTGAACGAAGTAAATCACTTGCTACAAAGTCATTGTTTTTCTCTTCAAAACCATAGTAATAAATCGGAACATTGGCAGTAATCTTACGTAACTCTTCATCCTCACCATAGACAAACAAACCTTTAGTAATTTGTTTTGCATAATCATTAAAGGCATTGAATACATCCTCTAGACTAGTAAAGTAGTCTGGATGATCAAAATCGATATTGGTAATGATGGAGTATTCTGGATGATAAGGCATGAAGTGACGCTCATATTCATCTGATTCAAAGACAAAGTACTTGGCATTTTCAGATCCACGACCTGTACCATCTCCGATTAAATAACTTGTATCAGTGATATGTGATAAAACATGTGATAGGATTCCCGTCGTAGAAGTTTTACCGTGGGCTCCGGCTACCCCCATGCTGACAAAGTCACGCATAAAGCTTCCAAGAAACTCATGGTAACGTTTATAGCTAAGGCCGTTTTGGTCTGCATAAGCGATTTCAACATTATTATCAGGACGAAAAGCGTTTCCAGCGATAATTTCTAAATCTCCCTGCAAATTCTTCTCATCAAAAGGAAGAATAGTAATCCCTGCTTGCTCCAATCCACGTTGTGTAAAATAGTACTTGTCAACATCAGACCCTTGAACCTTATGTCCCATTTGATGTAACATCAAGGCCAAAGCACTCATACCTGATCCTTTGATTCCGATAAAATGATAGGTTTTTGCCATCTTATTCCCCTTTATTATTCTGTTATATTTGTCAAGTTAAGTTCTTGAGCAACTTTTCGTTCTTTTTCAGTTTGATTTTCTTTTTTGTTATATATTTGGCTTTTCTTCAAGAAATCAAAATTGTTTTTCTTTGAACCTAGATTATCCTCTTTAGAAGACTTTTGTATCTGAACTATATTCTCAGCCAAAATGTAATGACTTTGAGTCAATTTTTTACTGTATTTTGTATATTCTCCTGGATTCTCCTTTTGGAAAGGAGCCGTAGGCTGCTTCGATGGTTTAGCAATCTTAGAACTTTTATGGCGTCTTACATGCGTAATATCTTGTGTCAGATAACTAGCTGAACGTTTTTTCTTCAAATCCGCTCTTGCTTCTTCGCGAGCCAATTCAGCATAACTTTTTTCTGTTTTTTCAGAAACTTGCCTATTATGTTGTTGATTCGAAGGTTTATCCTTAATAATTGGTGACCACTCTAAGTAATTCTTGTCTTGGTAGTCTCCCTTGATATTACTAATAAAGTCTGATTCATCATATAAGTTCATGACTGGCATCTCTGATAGCATGATCTCATCATCTGATATTATTGGAAACCGGTTTTGATTCATTTTTATTTCCTTTCAATACTCCATTATAGCGTAAAGTCCTGATTTTTCAAGTCTTGTCTTACGATATTCCTAAAATTTCCCTGATTTCATCAAGAGTCAGACTTGCACGAGACTCAGTTCCATCCAAGACCTCTGAGACTAGATTCTTTTTCTGTTCTTGTAGCTCCTGAATCTTCTCCTCGATAGTGCCACGTGTTATCAATCTATAAACCTCAACAATCTTTTCTTGGCCCATTCTGTGTGCTCTACCAATAGCTTGAGATTCGACTGCAGGATTCCACCATAAATCAACCAAAATGACCGTATCAGCTCCTGTTAAATTTAGACCAACTCCACCAGCTTTAAGTGAAATTAAGAAGACATCTTTCTCACCTTGATTAAAATTCTTGGTCATCTCTTGACGTTCCTTAGAAGGTGTAGAACCTGTTATCTTAAATGATGATAAACCTAAATCAGGCAGCTCTTTCTCTATAAGATCCAACATACCTCTAAATTGAGAAAAAATTAGAACTCTGTGGCCACTTTCAGAAATCTGTATCAGGAGATCACGCAAACTATCTAGCTTGCCACTGGCCCCTTCATAATCATCCATAAACAAGGCTGGTGTATCACAAATCTGACGCAGACGCATGATACCCGTTAAAATATCTACACGGTTTTTTTGAAATTCTGTCTCTGTCACTTGGACCAAGCGCTCCTTCATCTGTTGGAGTTGCGCTAGATATATGGCTTTTTGTTGGTCTTCAAGTTCATTTTTATAGACTACTTCTATCAAGTCAGGTAACTCTGATAGAACTTCTTCCTTCTTGCGTCGCATAACAAAAGGTTTAATAAATTGAGATACCTGCTCAGCAGATAATTTCATAAAATTATTTTTTTCTGGTAGTAAACCTGGCAAGACGATTTGGAAAATGGACCACAGTTCTCCAAGATGGTTTTCAATTGGGGTTCCTGAAAGAGCAAAGATTGATGGTACGACAAACTGTCTTAAAATTTTAGCAATCTTAGTTTGCGCATTCTTCATCACTTGCGCTTCATCTAAAAATAGAAAGTCAAAAGACATCTGCTTGTATATGTCACTATCCTGACGGAAAGTTGCATAACTAGTAACATATATCTGATGTTTTTCTGCCAAAAGTGATTCTCGATTCGGTTTAAGTCCGTGGACAACGACCAAGTCTAAATCTGGTGCAAATTTTTTGAATTCATCAGCCCAATTATAAATTAGACCAGAAGGAGCTAAAATTAAAATTCTACTATCTTTCTTAATCTGGCTACTAATAAAGGCGATACACTGCAAGGTTTTCCCTAAACCCATATCATCAGCTAAAACCCCTCCAAAACCATAGTGATGGAGCATCTGAAGCCATTGAACTCCCTTTTTCTGATAGTCTCTTAATTGAGCTTGAATTTCTATTTTTTGCATGGGAAACTCCTCTGGATGTTTCAAATCACGCGCTAAATCTCGAAATTCATCCGATAAAGAGATGTTCTCTTGATTTTTAAATAGCTGAGATATGGTATAAGCCAGAGACTTGCGTGCTCTAAAGGAACCATCTCCAATCTCATCGATACCCAGATCTTCTATTTCCTGACGAACTTTTTTGGTCTCCTCATCAAAAAAGAACAATTCATTAAATGAGTTAATGTAAAAATCTTGATGACTAGCCAAAGCTTTCATAGCCAAGTCAATATCTTCTTTAGTAATTGCTTGAAAATCAAAATGAATATCTAATAAATTTCCCTGTGAAGAAACCTGAATCTGAGGTTTTTGAACTCGATAAAGTTCTTGCAACTTCCCAGAAATAGAAACTTCTCCAAACGATTGAAAGTCAGGGATGACCTTATGAAAGAAAGTATAGATAGCCTCAGATTTAAGAGCTTGACGCCAAGATTGAAATTCTGCCTCAAATCCAGAGGATAGAGCTAGTTGAAAAATCTTTTGTTCTAACTGAATATCGCTTGCAAAGGGGAGGGATTCTAGTTCTCTACGAGAGGTTATAAGACAAGATTTATAGTCAAATGTCATATCCAATCGAATGGAACCATCTTCTTCTCTATCAAAGTAAAAAAAGGGTTGAAAAGTTCTGATTTGAAGACTCTCTGGAGCTACTACTTTCCCTATTTTGCGAAGTTGAACTAATTGAGCAGCAAAAAAGTCTCGATCACTTTTATCAAACTGCAGAACTTTTCTCCCCTGATTATTCATAGGTAATTTTACTATTTTATCCAATAAACTAGCTTGCTCTTTTGACAAAAGATAAAAAGTACCTTTATGAAACAGAACCTGACCTCTATAAAACGAATTACTTCGCTTTTCTTCAGTAATATCCATCTCATAATAATTTGGATTTTCCATAATGTTAAAGGAGATAAAACCTGATGCTCCATCAAAATATTGAAACAAGATATGATGATAAGCTGCGACCTGATGCTCAAACTGAAAATCGTCTAACTCCATTAACAGGTTTACACCTTGCTCAAAAAAGGTTAATGGAAAATAAAGATGGCGCCCTTGATTTTTGAAGAAAAGGTTAGCATCTGATTGGTCTTCTATTAATCCCTGTAGAAAAACCAAGAGATTTCGGCTACTATCATCAAACTGAGAAAGTTCTATAGCAGATTCATATGTTTTACCAATCATATACCCTTTATGATTTTCTATAACCTTTAAAAATAAAGGAATGTCACGTATGACATAATATTTTTCAAATGGAGAAAGCCCTATTTTTAAAGTCCAAATAATACGATTAGTCCCTGCCTCTACCTGTCCATGTACAGATATTTGATATTTTTTAGGCAAATTAGGAGTTTGGATCATATCCAAGAATTGCTTCCCAAAAGACACTTGAGTCTCAACTTCTTCTTGTTTTTCCTGTCCAGTCTCTAAATTGATATAAATTTTACGACCCTTTTCATCATTTTTAAGATAATGCTCCAAGGCCGCTAAATGAACACAGTAAGCTTTTTTTTGAAAAAAGTCACAGCCGCAGAAAACCAAATCATCATCTAAACTATAGCGAATTTCTTCCTCATCTACTCGAGCAAAAAGACGAGTGTTTTTTTCTTTGATGATTTGAACCTTTCCAGTTTCATAGAGTTCTATTCCTTCAGTACGAATCTTCCCCGGAATCAATTTAGCCATATTTTCCCCTTTACTTTATCTCTTTATTATACCATATTTCTCCCTATGAAAATAGCCTTCTAGGATACTTTAGTCCTAAAAGGCTAGTTTTTAAAGATTTGAAAAAGTAGAAATGATTCGTTGGCAAACTTCTTCTAGGACAGATGTCGGCATGGATATATTTAAGCGAGCGTGAAGAGTTCCTTCTTCACCAAAGTCCAAGCCTCTGTTCAGGATAACCTTTGCTTCATCTCTCAAGAGTTTTCTTAATTCTTCATCGCTAATATCATAGTCTGAAAAATCAAGCCAAATGAGATAGGTCCCTTGAGGTTTCATGACTTTAATTTTAGTTTCTTTGCCAAATACATCCACTACATAATTGATGTGTTTCTCAATCAGTTCTTTGAGTTCTGTCAACCAATCTTCACCATAGCGATAGGCAACTTCTGTTGCTAAGTATCCTAATCCTGATATTTCATGCTGGTTATTAGCAAGTTGACGTTTTTGGAATGCCATTTTTAACTTGGGATTCTCAATAACGACATAGGAATTTTTTGTTCCTGCAATATTAAAAGTTTTAGTGGCACTGCTCAGAATCAAAGAGAAATCTTTAAAAGCTGGATTAACAGTATTGAAAGAATGGTGTTTGTGACCAAATAGGGTTAAATCTTGATGAATTTCATCTGATACTAACAGGACCCCGTGTTTTTGACAAAGCTGTCCAATTTTCTCAAGAACTTCTTTTTCCCAAACACGTCCACCAGGATTGTGGGGATTGCAAAGTAGATAAAGTTTTACGGTATTCTCCACCAAATCTTTCTCCAATTGCTCAAAGTCAATCTCAAAGAGTCCATCTTTTTCCACTAGAGAGTTGATGACCAATTTTCGGTTGTTGAGCTTAATACTACGGGCAAAAGGTGGATATACTGGTGTGTTAATAAGCACGGCTTGACCTTCATTGGTATAAGCTTGAATGGCTGTTGAAATAGCTGGTACTACTCCCTCGATAAAGATCAGGGAATCCTTATCGAAAGTATAACCATGCTGTTTTTCCTCCCAATTTTGAACAGCTTCAATCAAGCCATCACTAGCATAGGTATAGCCATAGACTAATTGCTCAGCATAGTCATGGACAGTCTGACGAATCTCAGGTAACACTTCAAAGTCCATATCAGCAATCCAGGCTGGCAATACATCTCGGTCAATCTCTGCTTCTTTCCATTTATAGGTATGATGTCCAAAACGATTTGGCAGAGTTGTAAAATCATATTTTCCCATAGTCTTATCCTTCCAAGGCTTGACGCAAATCTTCTATCAAATCTCTAACATCCTCAATACCAATAGACAAGCGCAATAGGTCATCTGTCA
Organism: Streptococcus sp. SM5; assembly: GCF_027497975.1. Classification (NCBI taxonomy): domain Bacteria; kingdom Bacillati; phylum Bacillota; class Bacilli; order Lactobacillales; family Streptococcaceae; genus Streptococcus; species Streptococcus sp. SM5. The sequence continues at coordinate 75,130 of NZ_JAJNSC010000005.1, forward strand.
AACCATAAGAGTGACGAACTTCTGCAGGAATATCTGCATGGGTTTGAGTAGTTGGGTATGTAATTAGACTTTCTACACCACCCAGGCTTTCAGCAAAAGAGAATACTTTCAATGTATTTAAGATATGAGGGATACGCTTCTCATCCGCTACTTTAAAGGAAATCATCCCTCCACGACCTGTATACAAGACTTCTTTGACTGCAGGTGAGTGTTCTAAAAAGGCTACGATTTCCTGAGCATTCGCTGTTGAGCGCTCCATACGAAGTGATAAGGTCTTGAGACCACGAATCAACTGATAGCTATCAAATGGTGACAAAACAGCACCTGTGGTATTGAGATTGTAGAAAAGTTTTTCATATAGTCCTAAACTATTAGTTACAACTACACCTGCCAAGACATCATTATGTCCTGCAAGGTATTTGGTTGCTGAATGAAGGACCATATCAGCTCCTTCTTCTATCGGGCGTTGGTAAATAGGGCTGTAGAAGGTATTATCCACCACAACTGTCGCCCCTTTAGCATGAGCTAATTTTGACAATTTTTCAATATCAAATTCCAACATCAAAGGGTTGGTTGGTGTTTCGATATAAAGTACATCCACATCCTTTTCTAGCTCGTCAATTAGCTCTTCTTCTGTGTTGGCATAGGTAAAGTGGAAACGTCCTTCTTGCTCCACTTGATTGAACCATCGGAAAGAACCACCGTAAAGGTCACGGACAGCCAAAACTTTGCTTCCTACTGGAAAAATGCTAAAGGCTAACACAATCGCAGACATGCCTGAACTAGTCGCTAAAGCATACTTGGCTGATTCAATAGCTGCCAAGACTTCCTCTGCCTTGCTACGAGTTGGGTTTTTGGTGCGGGTATAGTCAAATCCAGTTGATTGACCAAATTCTGGGTGCTGATAAGTCGTTGAAAAGTGGATTGGTGTAACCAAAGCACCTGTCGTTTTATCTGATTTAATACCTGCTTGGGCTAAAATTGTGTTGATGTGAAATGATTTGCTCATACTTTACCTCCAAATCTATAGTAACTATTGTACCACTTATTTTGGATCCTTCGTTTTCTTGTTTTCAAGAGCTAGTTATAGTTTAAAACTATATGAAAAACGATAACCTCATCAAAGGTTACCGTTTTTAAATTTAGAGTCATTATTTAACGTGTTTAGCTAATTCTTCTTGGGCTTTTTTATTAGATTCTTCTTTTTCTTTCAGCCATTTTTGTCTAGCTTCTTCATACTCCGCCGTTGTGACAACCTTATCTTGCAACTTAACGTATTTGTATGATTCAACACCCTTGTTTCCTGCTTGAGAGAAGGCAGCAGAGAATGGTACAGTTCTTCTCAATCCAGGAGTTCCACCTTGAGAAACGTTTGGAAGAGCAAGCGCACTGTCAACTAACCAGGCTTGAGCTTCAGCGTACTTATCATAACGTTTGTTCAAATCTTGTTCAGTATTAGCTTCTTCTAACATCTTAGTATAGACATCCAAATCAACCGCAGTTGCTTTAGCATTGGTTTCACCAGGTTCTAGACCAAGGTTTTGCAATGAGCCACCACTTGTTAAACTTAGAGTATCAAGGTAGGTTGATGGATCTTGATAGTCAGGTCCCCAACCACCGTTATAGAGGTCATAGTCTTTTTGCGCTGCCGTATTTGCTAGATAACCAATACTATCCATTTCTTCTGTAGTCAGCATTTGAATATCGATAACGACATTATCTGCACCTAGAACAGATTCAATAGACTGTTTGAAAGAGCTTGCCTCTTGGACACCCTTCTTAAAGGTTTGGTCAACTGGTAAATCCAAGTGAATTGGGAATTGAACACCTTTGGCTTCAAGTTCTTTCTTAGCTTGAGCAAAGACTTCCTTAGCTTTATCAGCATTGTAGTAGGCATCTTGCGCATCATCAAAATTCATATTTTCCCATACTTTTCCGTAGTTAACCATCTTAGAAGCAACTACATCACCAAAGTCTTTTCCTTCAAGAGTTACAAATGTTGGTGGAACGAGCAAGTTTCTGACAATCTTAGTTGCTCCATCTTCCCCTTGAGATTGGGCACCATAAGCAGTACGGTCATAGGCAAAGTTGATAGCTTGACGGAATGATTTATTCAAAACTGCTTCTTGCTGAGCTGTTTTTTCAGCATCACTTGTTTTTGAAGTGTGGTTATATGATTTTCTATCTAGATTAAAGTTATAATAGTAGGATGTCGCATTTTGCATGCTATAAATAATATTATCTTTATACTTCTCTTTTACACCTGAGAAGCTTGAGCTATTTGGATAGAGACGGGCAAAGCTATAAACTCCCTCGCTAAAGCTACGAACTAGAGAATCTTGGTCACTTCCATCGTAGTAAGTCAACTTCACTTCGTCTACGAATACATTTTTAGCATCCCAGTAATTTGGATTTTTCTTGTATTCCATGACAGATTTAGAAGTGAAAGACTTGAGAATAAATGGTCCATTATACAAAAGATTTGCTGGATCCACTTTACCAAAGTCGTCCCCCTGAGAATTCAAGAAATCAGCATTAACTGGGAATAGAATGGTTGCAGTTGTTTTTGAGTTCCAATAAGGTTCTGGTTTTGTCAAGGTATATTGAACTGTTTGGTCATCAATAGCCTTAACTCCAACTGTTGAAAAGTCTGTTGTTTTTCCGTTGATATAATCATCCAAACCTGCTACAGAATCTTGTACGAGATACAAAGCTTCAGATTTTTTATCCGCAGCATATTTCAACCCTGTCACAAAATCTTGCGCAGTAACTGGAGCATACTCTTCACCTTCAGATGTATACCATTTAGCATCCTTACGAAGTTTATAAGTATATGTCAAACCATCTTGGGATACAGTCCAATCTTCTGCCAATGAAGGAATATAATTTCCATACTGGTCATTTTCCATCAAACCATCCACTAAGTTTGTAGCAACATCACCAGTAGTTGCACGGTTTTCTAAGAGATAGTTCAAACTAGAAGGATCGCTTGCGTATACATAGTTGTATACTTTAGAAGAGCTAGTCGAATTACCACAAGCTCCCAAAAGCAAACCAGCACTTAAGACGACGCCTGCTAACGTCAGGTATTTTGCCTTAGACTTTTTCATAAACAGAACCTCCAAATTTAAATATTTGTATCATTATACAGCTAATGTTTTTTTTAGTCAAGTAATTATGTTTAAAATTTTATTTTTTTCTACATTTTTTATATTTTTTTGTATTTTTTCAAGAAAAAAAGAACAATTTAGACTTTTTTACATAAAAAGTTCAAATTGTTCGTTTTATTTATAAACTGTTATGATAATTTTAAACGTGCACGTAAGCGATCTGCTTTAGCTGATCCAATGACCTTATCCAAAAGTCGCGTACGTAGACTCAGGACACCATAGACGCCTCCTCCCATAAGACCAATGATAGCAACATAGACGAAGCTCCATAGACGTCCGGTTGGTTGGAAGAAAAATCCTATTATCCATTGTATGAAACCAACTAGCAGGAACATCACTACGGTTAGGATAGAAATTAAGATAGTTCGTTTTAGAACAATATTTCGACGGATACCCGTCACCTGGCAAATATCACGGTACATTAAAACATTTGGAATAATCAATCCGATTGTTGTAGATATTAGCGGACCGTAACTGTGGAATAGAGCAATGGCTGGAAATTGTAGAACAATCTTCGCAATTGAGCCATAAACAAAATACAAGACTGCCTTACGGTTACGGAACATAGCCTGAAGCATTGGTGACAAGACCATGTACAAGCCTAGAATTGTTGATTGCAAGACCGCAAAGATAAATAAGCCCATAGCCAAGCCATCTGGCTTACCATAAAAGACTGTATAGAGTGGTTCACCTACCATGACTACTCCAACCGTTGCTGGTAAGAGGAATAGGAAGAGCATGGTGATACTATCTTGAACTAGACGAGAAGCTGCTGGCAAATCCCCCTTGACATAGTTCTCCGTCAAGAGAGGCAGACCAACGCTACCAATCGAAACTCCAACCGAAATCAAAATCATAGTGATTTTATTAGGATTGGCAGAGAAATAAGAAAACATGACAACTAAGTCTTCATTACTATAGTTGGTAAACCACTTCATGCTATTGATAAAGGTCATTTGGTCCAAGATTTGGAAAAGCTGAATAGCCGAACCAGTCAAGATAAAAGGAATAGCTTCCTTAATCGTATCAACCAAAAGACTCTTACTATCAATCTTATCTCGTGTTTCAAAAACTTTTTGGAGCAATCCTTCCTTATAAAGGAAATAAAGCAAGACTGCAAAACTAGCTACCATTCCCACAAAAGCAGCAAAAGTAGATTGAGTAACTGCTGATAGATAATCTTTTGAACCGAGCTTCATGATGATAAAGGTTGCTAAGAGCATCCAAATAACACGGATAACCTGCTCAGCAATTTGACTCATGGCATAAGGTTTAAGATTATTCAACCCTTGGAAAAATCCACGGATAACACTCATAGACGGGAAAATCAAGACAGCCCAAGATAGGCTCTGCATAATTGGGATTAACTCACTTCCAACACCTGAAAGGTCTGCTAACCACGGAGCCATGAAATATAAGATTAGGGCAAAGAAAACACCTAATCCTGTCATGAAGCCTAAGAAACTACGAATTAAGGCAAAACTATGCTCTTCCTCATTCATGGTATTATACTTAGCGACTTGCTTTGCGACTGCAACAGGAATACCCGCAGTCGAGATCAATAAGAACCATGCATAAATATTATAACCCATGGTGAAGAGCCCATTTGCCTTAGCGGCATATGTCCCCATCCAAATATACCAAGGAATAATGTAAATAGCCCCGAGCAGGCGGCTGATAAAATTACTAGCCGTTAGCCAAGCAGTCCCTCGCAACATCTGGGCTTGCTGATGATTATTTTCGTTAGACATAGCTTCCTCATTCATTTTTAATCACTAGGAAAAGTTCCTTATCTTCCATTATAAACTTTTCCTTGTTACTTGTAAAATTCAGACTTTCAGTTTACAATAGAAAGTATGATAAAGATTGAAACTATATTAGATATTTTAAAGAAAGATGATCTCTTCCGTGAGATCATCGACCAAGGACATTACCACTACAACTACAGCGATGTTGTTTTTGACAGCATCAGTTACGATAGCCGAACAATCAAAGAAAATACTCTATTTTTTGCAAAAGGAGCTGCCTTTAAAAAAGAATATCTGTTTTCAGCTATCGCACAAGGGCTTGGTTGGTACGTAGCTGAGCAGGACTATGAAGTTGGTATTCCTGTTATTGTTGTTAACAATATCAAAAAGGCCATGAGTTTGATTGCCATGGAATTTTATGGCAACCCTCAGGAGAAACTTAAAATCCTTGCTTTCACTGGCACTAAAGGAAAAACAACAGCGGCTTACTTTGCCTATCATATCTTGTCCCAACGCTACCCAACTGCCCTCTTGTCGACAATGAATACAACTTTAGATGGCAAGACTTTCTTCAAATCTTCCTTCTCAACACCTGAAAATATCGACCTCTTTGATATGATGGCTCAAGCGGTTAAAAATGGTAGAACTCATCTAGTAATGGAAGTTTCCAGCCAAGCCTATCTGGTAAATCGAGTGTATGGGTTAACTTTCGACGTGGGAGTTTTTCTCAACATCACACCAGACCATATTGGTCCTATTGAGCATCCAACCTTTGAAGACTACTTCTACCACAAGCGTCTCTTGATGAAAAATAGCCGAGCAGTTGTCATTAATAGTGATATGGACCACTTCTCTGTTCTAAAAGAACAAGTTGAAAATCAAGAACATGATTTCTACGGTAGCCAATCAAGTAATCAAATTGAAAACTCTAAAGCCTTTAGCTTCTCCTCTACTGGTAAATTAGCTGGAGACTATGACATCCAGTTGATTGGGCACTTCAACCAAGAAAATGCAGTCGCTGCTGGACTTGCTTGTCTTCGTCTAGGTGCTAGTCTTGAAGACATCAAAAAAGGGATTGCGACTACTCGCGTACCTGGTCGTATGGAAGTTCTCACACAGAAAAATGGCGCAAAAGTTTTCATCGACTACGCCCACAATGGTGACAGTCTTAAAAAACTTATTTCTGTTGTTGAAACTCATCAAACTGGAAAGATTGCTTTAGTTCTTGGTTCAACTGGAAACAAGGGAGAAAGTCGTCGTAAGGACTTTGGACTTCTCCTCAATCAACATCCTGAAATTCAAGTCTTTCTAACAGCTGATGATCCAAACTATGAAGATCCGATGGCCATTGCAGATGAAATCAGTAGCTATATCCATCATCCTGTTGAAAAGATTGTCGATCGTGAGCAAGCTATCAAGGCTGCTATGTCTGTTACAAGTCAAGAACTGGACGCTGTGATTATCGCTGGTAAAGGAGCTGATTGCTACCAAATCATCCAAGGTAAGAAAGAAGACTATCCTGGAGATGCTGCTGTTGCAGAACGTTATCTATAGTATATTTAAAGAAGGCTAGGAAAATTCCTAGCCTTTATTTTTTTATAAAGATGAAGCGTTCTTTATCAAATTCTACAGCCAACTCATATTTCCCATCTTCATTTTGAATGATGTAGCCCAATGAAACTAAACTATCAACAAAGATATCACGACGTTTCTGCATGAGCTGGTCTTTTTTTAGAAATTTAAGCAAAAAGGTTGTCATATATTTGAGAGCATACTCAGGGTTGACATCACCCAAAACAGCATAGAGTTTCTGCTGATCTTCTGTCAGCGGATACTGGTGCTTAACCTTATAAAAGTAATTAGACAAGGTCATCTTTTCCCGAGCAAAATCCGTATACTCTTCTAGGATAGCTGCATTGGTTTGATTGCGCAATTCAGTCAGAAAATCTTTCTCCAATATTTCTTGATAGATGGGACTATCATCTCTTACAAAGACTTCTTGATCCAATTCAAGAGATTCCGTAGACTCTAGAAAGGGAAGATTAAGATAATAGCGTTTGTTCTCTCGTAAAACCAAGCCAGCCTTAATATATTCTTCCATCAGCTTATCCACTGGTTGATCTGGAAATTGGGCCTTGATTTGCCGCAGAATCACATCGTCGTGCTGATCAAGATAGTCAACCAAATCTCTAAAGAATGGTTGTCGCGTCAAACGAGATGGATTAAAAATCTGAATCATAAAGATTCCTTTCTTTACAAACTAAAAGTGGTGATGCTGCTAATTGACTCGGGTTAGTGCCAGGCTGATTCAAAGGTACAGGGAGTCCTAGCTCTCTATAATATTGACTCCAGAAATCACTGATTTCCTGTGTATCATCCCCAAACTTCATAGAAATGGTCTCAAAAATAGGTAGAATGTCTGCAATAAATTGAGAGCAATAGAAACCATCACCATCTGGGTAAAAGGAAACATTATAGGGTGCACCTAAGTGGCTCTCTGCCCGCTTTTTGACTTCTGTACAATCAATCTCCGCATAGTGATAAAGGTCATAGACTTTTCCAGCTACAAAGAAATCTTCAGAAGCCTGGGCAATGACACCGCCTTCAGTTGTTGCATGATAGATGAAACCGTCTAAAAAAATGGCCACATGGCTATAGTTGCCAGTAGATTCCTGGATGGCTTTCCCTATATCCGAACTATCTTTCACAAAGATTAAATCACCATTTTCTAACATACTTCTCTCCTAGCAAAAAAGGAGTCGAAACTCCTTTTTATTACAATGGGTATCCCCATTTTCATTTTAGAATTATGCATTAAAGCTTTCAGTCAATTGTGGTACCACTTGTTTCTTACGTGAAACAGCACCTGGAAGGAAAGCGTGGTTGTTTTCAAGTTTGAAGTTGAAAGCTGCTTCTACCTTGTCCATATTAGCACCAAGAGCCAAAATTTCTGAGTTTGAGTTGACGATGTCTGTAATCATCAAGACAAAGTCAGAGTATCCGTTAGCTGCATTTGCGGCTTGTATAGCTGCTTCGATTTCAGCTTGGCGTTCCAATACTTCAGCAATATCAACTGTATTCACTTGAGCCACACGGATATTGTTTCCGTTGAGTTCAAATGTCTTAGCATCAATATCAATCAATTCTTCTGCTGACTTGCTTGCCAAGTTTGTACCAGCCTTGAGCATAGCAAGACCGTATTCTTCCAAGTTCACACCAGCCAATTCAGCCAATTCAAGAGCAATGACTTTATCTGATGGGTGAGTGGTTGGAGATTTCAAAAGAAGAGTATCTGAAATCAAACCTGATAGCATCAAACCTGCGATTTCTTTTGGAACAGCTACACCGTGTTCTTTGAACATGCGGTAAACGATAGATGATGCTGACCCAACTGGTTCCAAACGCATGTAAAGTGGGCTGGCAGTTTCAAAGTTAGCCACACGGTGATGATCCACCACACCATAAACTTCAACTTCAGCAATATCTGAAATAGATTGTTGGAATTCATTGTGGTCAGTCAAAATGACTTGCTCTGCACCTTCTGCTTTAGCAGATTTAATCACGCGCGGTACTTCTACACCAAAATAATTTAATACAAAAGCTGTTTCTTCATTTGGAGTACCTAGAGCCACCGCTTCAGTATCCAAACCGTATGCTTCTTTTGCAAGATAAGCAAAAGCGACAGATGAACCAATGGCATCTGAGTCTGGATTTTGGTGACCAAATACTAGAATCTTAGACATGATAATACCTCGTTTCTTTATTCTCTTTATTGTAGCATTTTTTTCAATTTTTGACAAAAGTAAGAGGAGTCAAATGACTCCTCGCTACATGTCAAAAGTATTGAGTAAATTCTTATTTTGATACTCTTTGAGATAATGTTCTTTTTGTAAGCGTGTTTGACGTTTGAAAAGAGCTTCTGCAGACATGGCTTCTTCCTTACTATCAAAACCTTCTGCAAAGATGAGTTTTACTGGTAATCTAGCTCGTGTATACTTGGCACCTTTACCACTATTGTGGACAGCGATACGTCTCTTGATATCTGTTGTATAGCCTGTGTAGTAGGAACCATCACAACACTCAACCACATACATATAAGCCTTATGAACCATAATAAATCTCTTGAATTTCTGGTGTATAGGAGCCGTCATCATTATGAACGATTAACGGTGGTAAAACCTTAAAACCACTAGTGGAACCGTCTTTGATAGCCTCAATCAAAAGCATATTGGCTTCCTTCTCCCGTTTAGGGTAAACAAATTGTAGGCGCTTTGGAGCTAGATTATGTTGTTGGAGTGTAGCTAAAATATCTAATAATCTATCTGGACGATGAACCATTGCGAAACGCCCGTTTGATTTGAGAATACTTTGAGCACTACGACAGATTTCCTTGAGATTGGTCGTAATTTCATGCCGAGCTAAAAGGTAATGTTCGCTTTCGTTCAGATTAGAATTTGGATCTACCTTAAAATAAGGCGGATTGCACAAAATCAAATCAACCTTACTCCCCTGAATGTGGCTAGGCATATTTTTCAAATCATCACAAATAACCTGCATCTGCTCTTCTAAGCCATTTAATCGGACTGAGCGTTCTGCCATATCTGCCAGGCGTTCCTGGATTTCCACAGAGAGAATTTTAGCTTTGGTACGACTACTGGCAAAAAATCCAACAGCTCCATTACCTGCACAAAAATCCACAATCAAGCCATTTTTAGGAAAGCGAGGAAAACGTGACAAAAGTACACTATCCACCGAATAGCTGAAAACCTCTCTATTTTGAATAATCTTGATATCTGTAGAGAAGAGTTGGTTAATCCGCTCTCCTGATTTTAATAATTGTTCTTCGTTCATACTTCTATTGCCACAAATTTAATAACATCAAAGATGGTTAGAAATTTATCAATTACTGTTTTTCTTTAAATGCTCCAAGGCTTCTCGAGTCCAAACAGGCATCATGCGACCAAGCGGTGCAAAACCATGTTTGATGCGATCATTCGAAAAACGTCTTCGTCTAGGAAGTTGATGTTTTTCTTCTTCCAAGGTACGAATGGAAAGGCTAGCCTTTCCTGAATATTCGTCAAAATCTACTACTTGTACCTGGACTTCATCACCGATTTTTAAAACTTCATAGATATTTTCGATAAATCCTGTCCGAATCTCTGAAATATGGATCAGTCCAGTCACTCCTGTTTCTAACTCAACAAAAGCTCCATAGGGCTGAATCCCAGTAATACGGCCATTTAGCTTATCACCTATTTTCATTTTAGTCCTCAATTTCAATAGTTTCAATTACGACATCTTCAACTGGCTTGTCCATTGCACCTGTTTCGACACCTGCAATTGCATCAAGAACTTCATAAGAAGCTTCATCCGCAAGTTGACCGAATACTGTGTGACGGCGGTCTAGATGAGGAGTCCCACCTTGTTCAGCATAAATTTCCGCAATTGGTTCTGGCCAGCCACCGCGAGCAATTTCTTTCTTAGAATATGGCAAGTGTTGGTTCTGTACGATAAAGAACTGGCTACCATTTGTATTTGGCCCAGCATTAGCCATAGAAAGGGCTCCACGGACATTGTAAAGTTCTTCTGAAAACTCATCCTCAAAAGACTCTCCATAGATAGACTCTCCACCCATACCAGTTCCAGTTGGATCTCCACCTTGAATCATAAAATCTTTAATAATACGATGGAAAATCACACCATCATAATAACCATCTTTTGATAGAGCAATAAAGTTGGCTACTGTTTTTGGTGCGTGATCAGGGAAAAGTTTAATGCGCATATCTCCATGGTTTGTTTTAATGGTCGCTAAAGGACCTTCTACTGCTTCAATGTCTACTTGTGGAAAATGTAATTCTTTTTCTACCATACCAAATCCTTCTAAGGCATCAAAGATGCCATCTTCTTCTAATGTTTTTGTAATATAATCTGCTTTTTCTTTGATTTTGTCATGAGAAACACCCATAGCGACACTAATGCCTGCATAATCAAAGAGTTCTAAATCGTTAAGACCGTCCCCAAAAACCATAACGTTTTCAGGTTTTAAACCTAATTGGTCAACCACCTTGGCAACTCCAGCTGCTTTTGAACCGGAAATCGGCACAACATCTGATGAATGTTCATGCCAGCGTACCATACGTAAAGTCGATGTTAAACTTTCAGGCAAAGTCAAGTCATCTCCCTGATCCTCAAAGGTCCACATCTGATAAATATCTTCTTTTTGATAAAAATCAGGGTCCACCTCTAAATCAGGATAAATTGGATCAATCGCCTGGCTAATCATTTCTGTTCGTCTTGATAGTTTAGCAGCATGACTACCAACTAGACCATATTCAATCCCCACTTCCTTAGTCCAAGCAATATACTCTTCTACCTTATCCTTAGCAATTTTGTTACTATAAATGACATTACCCTTTTTGTCCTCAATATAAGCACCATTCAAGGTCACAAAGAAATCAGGTTTGAGGGCTTTAATCTCTGGTACGACGCCGAAAATACCTCGCCCAGTCGCAATTCCTGTCAAGATTCCCCTCTCGCGTAATTGTTGAAACACTGTTGGAATAGTACTTGGAATAAAGCCAGTCTTTGAATTTCGTAACGTATCATCTATATCAAAAAAGATAATCTTAATCTTCTTAGCCTTGTATCTTAACTTGGCATCCATTATAATACCTCCTTCAATTCACTCTTTCCATTATACCATAAAGTAGAGAATTCCCCTATCTTCAAAGAAATTTGCTACCTCTTATTCGAATTCCTTAGATAAGTACAAAACTAAATCATCATTGTTTTGACTAGTAGCGTTCATTTCCAAGGGTTGATTTCTATACCAAACACCCGTCCCATCTGGAATATAGCCTCGTTTGATGTACAATCTTTGGGCGGGTCCATATCCTGAGTGGAGCCCAACACCAAGCGTCACCTTATCCGATACGAGTTTAACTCGTTTTTCCGCTTCTTCCATCAAGAGATTTCCAATACCTTGATTTTGAAAAGGCTCAAAGACATTGAAATCTGATAATTCTGGATAGATTTCTGCAAAAGGACCATGTTTAGCAGAGGGCAAAATGGTAATGTAGCCCGCTACAGCACTCTCAACCTCTGCAACTAAGACTTCTCTCTCCCCACTTTCTTGCTCCTTAAAGTATCGAGTTAAATTCTCCTCTCTACCAGGCCAACCCTGATTGATAAAACCTTGGGACAGGTGTTGGATATCCGATTCAATCATTTTTCTAATAATAGCGTTTCCCTTCATAAGATACTCCTTTAAAAATTCCTACTATCATTATAGCACCTTTATAGAGAAAAAAAAGAAACATCCGGTCCTTGGCTCGCTGAACTCATGAAAAAGAGGTACCCCGGACCTCAACTCGCTCTCTCATTTCAATGCTCGTTAAAAAAAGACCCACCAGGGTCTTTTTTTTAATCTTCGTTTACGAAAGGCATCAAAGCCATTACGCGAGCGCGTTTGATAGCTGTTGTTACTTTACGTTGGTTTTTAGCTGAAGTTCCAGTTACACGACGTGGAAGGATTTTTCCACGTTCTGAAATGAAACGGCTAAGAAGCTCAGTATCTTTGTAATCAACATATTCAATTTTGTTTGCTGCGATGTAATCAACTTTTTTACGGCGTTTGAATCCGCCACGACGTTGTTGAGCCATGTTTTTTCTCCTTTATAGTATTAATTGTCCATTAGAATGGTAAATCATCATCTGAGATATCCAAAGGATTTGTTGCTCCGAATGGATTTTCATCACGTGAAAAGTCAGGTACTGAATTTGTAGGTGCTGCGTGATTAGCAGTTGGTGCAGAATAAGCTCCACCACTTTGTCCTTCACGAGCACTACGGCTTTCCAACATTTGGAAATTCTCAGCTACGACTTCTGTCACGTAGACACGTTGTCCTTGCTGGTTATCGTAACTACGAGTCTGAATACGACCTGTAATCCCGACAAGAGAGCCTTTTTTAGCCCAGTTAGCAAGATTTTCAGCCTGTTGGCGCCACATAACGACATTGATAAAATCAGCCTCACGTTCGCCATTTTGACTCTTGAATGTACGGTTTACTGCAAGAGTAAAAGTCGCAACTGCTACATTTGATGGGGTATAACGTAACTCAGCGTCACGTGTCATACGCCCTACAAGTACAACATTGTTAATCATAATTTACCTTCTTACGCGTCAAGTTTGACGATCATGTGACGAAGAATGTCAGCGTTGATTTTTGAAAGACGGTCAAACTCTTTAAGAGCTGCATCGTCGTTTGCTTCAACGTTAACGATGTGGTAAAGTCCTTCACGGAAATCTTGGATTTCGTATGCAAGACGACGTTTTTCCCATGCTTTTGATTCAACAACAGTTGCACCGTTGTCAGTCAAGATAGAGTCAAAACGTGCTACCAAAGCGTTTTTCGCTTCTTCTTCAATGTTTGGACGAATGATATAAAGAATTTCGTATTTAGCCATTGATATGTTCCTCCTTTTGGTCTAATGACCCCAAGACTTAGCAAGGGGTAAGTGAGGTTTGCTCACAATAAACTATTATACTAGAAAAAAATTTTTTTGGCAAGTAAAAAAGGTGTTTCTAATTCATTTTTTAAAGCTTTTTTGCAGAAGTTCGAGCAATTTCCTCTACTTGAATATTTTCTGCTTCAAATTTTTCTTTTAGGAATGGAAGATCAACTATTCCATCGATTTGGACCTCAATAATAATTTTACCGTCCTTGCGAGGAAGGTTAATCGTATGTGAGATATTAAGATTTTCTTCAACGATCAAAGAAACAATCTTGCTTAGAACTCCGACCTCATTTTCAGTGATAAAACGAACACGAATTCCTTCTTCTCCATAACCTGAAACCTCTAGAAAAGCTCTGAAAACATCGCGATCTGTAATTACACCATAGAGCTGATCGTTATCCATAACTGGAAGGATACCAATTTTATTTTTAAGCATGAGATAGGTTGCATCTTCTAGGCTAGCGTAACCTGAAACAGTTATAACATCACGAATCATGACATCTTTTACCTTTGTTTTATTAAGTAGGTAATTCATCTCATAGATAGAAAGACTTGTAGCTTTAGATGGACTAGCTTCAGCAATAGTGCCTTCTGTAACCAATCCCACTAATCTATCATTTTCAATAACAGGAAGACGGTGCAAACCTTGTTCACGCATTAAGTCAGCCGCATGAGCTATTGTTGTATCTGGACTGATATAGACTACCTTACGTGTCATAAAATCTTTAACTGCCATAAGACTTCTCCTTTATATTTATAGTTTTATTATACACCTTTTAAAGAAAGCAATCAAACGCTTTCAATTCTTTTTCAAGATTCAGAAAACTCTGATGACCTTACAAAAAAGAGCTCTTAAAATGAGCTCTATGAATGAAAGAAATAACTCTTCATTCGTTTTTAATTTTTTCTGGTGAGATATAGGATTAGAGGCATTCTATATCCGCCGACTAAAAAGGTCCCCGGACTAGATGTTAATTGCTACCGCAATTTTTATCCGCCGACTAAAACAATCCACTGGATTGTTTTAGCCACCTAGATATGCTTTTCTGACTTCGTCTGAGGCTGCGAGTTCTTTTCCTGTTCCTGATAGGACAATCTTACCTGTTTCTAGTACATATCCTCTATCTGCAATAGCAAGTGCTTTATTAGCATTTTGCTCAATCAAGAGAACGGTTGTCCCTTGCTTTTGAATATCTTGAATTATATCAAAAATTTCTTGGATAAAAATCGGCGCAAGTCCCATTGATGGTTCATCCAAAAGAAGGAGTTTAGGTGTAGACATGAGTGCACGCCCCATGGCAAGCATCTGTTGCTCACCACCAGATAGGGTAGCAGCATCTTGATTTTTTCGCTCTTCCAAACGTGGGAAACGTGAAAAGACTTTCTTCAAATTCGCTTGATTCTCTTCACGATTTTTCTTAAGAAAGGCTCCCATCTCCAAGTTTTCCATAACAGTCAAACCTGAAAAGACATGACGTCCTTCTGGAACCTGAGAAAGACCTGATGCAACAATTTTCTGAGCAGGCATCTTTTGAATTTCTTGCCCTAAAAACTCAATTTTCCCAGAGCTTGGACGGACCAAGCCTGAAAGGGTACGAAGAATGGTTGTTTTACCAGCTCCATTTGCTCCGATAAGGGATACTACTTCTCCTTCGTTTACTTCAAAACTCACATCACGAACAGCTTGGATCATGCCATAATGCACTGATAGATTTTCAACTTTTAACATAGACATTAGGCTTCACCTCCTAGATAAGCTTCGATAACTCGTTTATTGGCCTTGATTTCACTAGGCGTTCCGTGAGCAATCAAGCGACCATACTCAAGCACATAGATACGTTCAGTAACGTCCATTACTAAGTTCATATCATGCTCAATCAGCATAATCGTAATGTTAAATTCATCCTTAATACGACGAATCAACTCTGTCAATTCGGCTGTTTCCTGTGGGTTCATACCCGCTGCAGGCTCATCCAAAAATAGAATTTTCGGTTCTGTAGCGAGGGCACGAACGATTTCCAAACGGCGTTGTTGACCATAAGCTAAGTTTTTAGCTAAAGTATCAGTATCCCCATCCAAATCAAAGATTTTAAGTAAATCGATTGCCTTAGCTTTTAATTCTTTTTCATTTTTATAAAATGTTGGCAGACGCAAGAAACTAGCAAAAACATGCTTTTTATGGTGATTGCCAAATGCAATAAGAACATTATCCAAAACAGTTAAATCTTTAAAAAGTCGAATGTTTTGGAAAGTACGCCCTAGGCCAAGAGAGGCAATTTTGTATGGTTGCTTACCATTTAACAAGTGACCATCTAATGTAATTGTTCCTTCACTTGGTTCATAAACACCTGTTAAAAGGTTGAAAAGAGTTGTTTTCCCAGCTCCATTTGGTCCAATCAAGCCAACAAGTTCACCTTCATTCAATTCTAGAGTTACATCTCCAACAGCTGTTAGACCACCAAAATGCTTGGTTAACTGTTTTACTTCAAGTAATGCCATTAGTTTTGTTCCTCCTTCTTAGTTTTTTTAAAGAGACGAGATAGACTTAATTCCCATGTTCCAAGAAGGCCACCTGGTCTGAAAATCATTACAAGCACCAAAGCCAAAGCATAGATGATCATACGAATACTTGCTACATCCTGGAGAATCATATTAATAATTCCCAATACAATAGCTGAAACAATAGCACCTGTAACAGAGCCCAAACCACCAAATACAACGATAATTAAGACGTTAATAGAGTTGATAAATGAATAATCCTTAGGAACTACTGATCCAATAAATCCTGCCTGAAGAGATCCCGCAATACTTGCAGTCATAGCTCCAAATACAAAAGCGATAATTTTAATTCTTGTTGTATTGACCCCAACTGATTCTGCTGCAATCTCATCTTCACGAACAGCTAGAGTTGAACGGCCAATTGGGCTACGAAGGAAGTTTAGGGTTGCTATCGTTGTAATAACCACAAAGAAGTAAACCATTTGCCAGTTGGTAAAGTTTGGAATACCAAGAATACCGGCTGCTCCATTGGTAATATCTCCACCATTGACGATAAAGATACGAATGATTTCAGCAACACCAAGTGTAGCAACTGCAAGATAGTCCCCCTTCAATCGAAGAGTTGGTATTCCAACGACTAAAGCCACTAATCCTGAGATAAGTGCCCCAAGAAGCATAGCTCCAAAGAAGGCTCCATAAGTAGGAGATTTAGAACCAATAATAGCTGCTGCATAGGCACCAATAGCCATAAATCCAGCATGACCTAGTGAAAATTGGCCAGAAAAACCAACAATCAGATTAAGTCCCACTGCAAGGATAATATTGATACCAATTTGTTGTAGGATTTGAATGTAAAAAAGATTTAGGACTCCAGCTGAAACAAGCAGGCTAATCAAGCCATATCCTGCCAACAAAAGGAGCAACCATAGAATATTAACTTTTAAATTATCTTTCATTGTTTACACCTTCTCTTTCACATTCTTACCAAGAATACCTGCAGGACGAACAATCAAGATCAAGAGCAAGATACCGTATACAATAGCATCACGGAAATCTGACATTCCAAATGCTGTTGCAAAAGTTTCTAATAATCCGATTACAAATCCTCCAAGAGCTGCACCTGGAATAATTCCAATACCACCTAAAACGGCAGCAACGAAAGATTTAATACCTGGAGTCATCCCCATCAATGGTTCCAATGAATTATAGTAAAGTGCAATAAGGACACCAGCAGCACCAGCTAGAGCTGAACCCAAAGCAAAAGTAAAGCTGATAGTACGGTTTACGTTGATTCCCATCAACTGAGCCGCATCACTATCAACTGAAACGGCACGCATTGCCTTCCCCATCTTGGTCTTTTGTACAATTAATTGCAGAAGAACCATCAATACAAGAGAAACAGTCAAAATTAACAATTGGATATTTGTTAGACTAATTGGTCCTAAATCATAACGTACTGTTTGAATGGCTTGAGGAAAGGCACGTGTATTGGCACCAACGAAATAGACCATCCCGTACTCAAGCAGGAAAGATACCCCAATCGCTGTAATCAAAACTGAGATACGAGTTGAATTTCGTAAAGGACGATAAGCTAGAAACTCAATAACAACACCAAGAATAGCTGTACCGACCATAGATAGAAGTAGGGCAACAAAGAAATTTAATTGTAGGTAATTAATCAAGAAATAGCCCATGAAAGCCCCCATCATATAAATATCACCATGGGCGAAGTTGATGAGCTTGATAATTCCATAAACCATGGTATATCCGAGGGCTAATAATGCATAAACACTACCCAGGATTAAACCATTAACAAGTTGTTGGAGCATGTAGTTCACTCTTTCTAATATTATTTTTGTATATAAAATTGCTTCTAAAATACCGAAACAGGGAGTGAGTAAAAAGCTCATTCCCCATTCTCGTTATCTTTAATTTATGGTTTTACGACTTCTGCCGCTTCAACTTTACCATTATTCATAGTCATCATGAATGCAGTTTTAACAGTGTTGTGATCTGCATCGAAACTTGTTTGTCCTGTTACACCCTCAAAGTTTTGAGTTTTAGCAAGATTATCTTTAATTTCTACAGATGTTTTAGCACCTTTTGCTGCATTTGCTACAAGGTAAACTGAGTCATATGCAAGAGCTGCAAAAGTTGAAGGCTCTTCATTGTATTTCGCACGGTATGCTTCTAGGAAGGCTTTTGCCTTATCAGAAACATCAACTGTTGATGAGAAACCAGAGATGAAGTAAATGTTTGATGCTCTTTCTGCTGTTGCTTGTTGAACAAACTCATCACCATTAAATCCATCACCACCGATGATTGGTTTATCAATACCCATACCACGAGCTTGGTTTACAATTTTACCTGCTTCAGTGTAGTAACCTGGTAATACGATTGCATCAAATTCTTTATCTTTGATTTTTGTAAGAGCTGCTTGGAAGTCTGTATCTCCTGATACAAATGTTTCATCAGCTACGATTTCACCTTTAAATGATTCACGGAAAGCTTTTGCAATACCTTTAGCATAATCACTTGAGTTATCAGTATATAAAACAACTTTTTTAGCGTTCAATTTATTAGCTACATAGTTTGAGATGATTTTACCTTGGTAGCTATCTTGGAATGTTCCAATAAATAGGAAGTCTTGTCCTTTTGTCAAACCATCTTGAGTAGCACTTGGCGAGATTAATGGCACAGCAGCTTGAGTAGCGTTTGCCACTGCAGCAGCAGTTGCTCCAGAAGTCGCAGGACCTACGATAGCTGCTACTTTTGATTGAGTAACAAGGTTTGTAGAAACAGAAGCCGCTTCAGCAGTTTCAGATTTGTTATCTTTATCTACAACTTCGATTTGTTTTCCATCAACACCACCAGCAGCATTGATTTGATCAACTGCAAGTTGAGCACCCTTTTGTTCAGATGTACCGTAAGCAGCTACTGCTCCAGTCTCCTCAAAGTTGAAACCAATTTTAATAACTTTTTCATCTACTGGGTTACCAGTTGCATTCGATGCTCCTGATTTCACTTCACCACAAGCTGTTAAAACAGCTACACTTGCAAGTGCAACAAGCGATAATGCGAATTTTTTCTTCATAATTTGTCTCCTTCTTAAGTTCATTTTTAATGACATGTTAAGAATATACCGAATTATCAGAAAATTGTCAATACTTTTTTGTATTTTTTTAAATGATAACGTTTTCTTCCTTTCGATAAAGGTTTCCAACAAAAGGAGTTTCTAGTTCTTGAATGTGGCAAACTCTTACTTTTTTAATAAATTTTTCTTTTTCTAAACGTTCTACCAATTCAGCTACTTCTTCTGTTGGTACATAAAGCTGTATATAACGACGCTTTTTAGAATGGTAACAGATATCTCCAAAACTTTGGAGTTTTTTTACATCACGATTATAATAAAGATAGACAATCAGACCAGAACGATTCTCTTTTTCAAACATAATATAGCTTCCTTTTAAAAATCTTCCTTTTATTATATCAAAAAAAGCAAACTCAGTCGAGTTTACTTTTAAGGATTATTAGTTCAAAGAATTATTTGCCATAATCTCGTCAATGAAACCATATTCTAATGTTTCTTGAGCACTCATCCAGTAATCACGTTCAGCATCTCTATGAATTTGCTCAACAGATTTACCAGAATTATCTGCAAGAATTTGCTCCAAAGTCTTACGGGTTTTAAGTAAGTGTTCAGCGGCAATAGCCATATCAGTCTGCTGAGTACCGCCACCAGTTCCACCCATTGGCTGGTGAATCATATACTCTGCATTTGGAAGCATGAAACGTTTACCTTTAGCACCACTAGATGCAATGATAGTTCCCATTGATGCTGCCATCCCCATGACAATAGTTTGGACATCAGCCTTGATAAAGTTCATGGTGTCAACAATCGCCAAACCAGCTGATACAGAACCTCCAGGAGTGTTTACATAAAGGTAAATATCTTTTGTACTATCTTGCGCATCCAAGAAGAGCAATTGAGCAATGACTGAGTTTGCCATATTGTCTTCGACTGGTCCAGTCAACATGATAATGCGATCCTTAAGAAGTCGTGAGTAAATATCATACGAACGTTCTCCACGACTTGTTTGTTCAATAACTACAGGAATCATTCATTTCTCCTTTTGATCTTTTAAATTTAGTAGTTGTCTACTGACAATGAGGTTATTATACCTCGTTGGTCAAAAAAGGTCAATTTTTTGATGTGTATAATCCTCTTTTTGTGTCCTACTTAGTTCCGAACAAGCGGTCCCCAGCATCACCTAAGCCAGGAACAATATAACCATGTTCATTCAAGCGTTCATCCAAAGCTGCTGTAAAGATTTCTACATCAGGGTGTGCTGCTTGAAGTGCCTTCACACCTTCTGGAGCTGATACAAGGCAGACAAACTTGATGTTTGAAGCTCCACGTTTTTTGAGAGAGTCAACAGCCAAAATCGCTGATCCACCTGTTGCAAGCATAGGATCAACTACAAAAATTTGACGTTGGTCAATATCTTCAGGTAATTTTACCAAGTATTCTACTGGTTGAAGGGTTTCTTCGTCACGGTACATACCAATGTGACCAACTTTTGCTGCTGGAACCAAACTCAATAATCCATCAACCATCCCAATACCTGCACGCAAGATAGGTACGATTGCTAATTTTTTACCAGCCAATTGTTTTTGAACTGTTTTAGTGATCGGTGTTTCGATTTCTACATCTTCAAGTGGAAGATCACGAAGCACTTCATATCCCATCAACATTGCAATCTCATCTACTAGCTCACGAAAAGCCTTTGTAGATGTGTCAGTACGACGCAAGATTGACAGTTTGTGTTGGATCAGTGGATGATTAATAACTTCAATTTTTCCCATTTGTGAGTTCCTTCTTTCAATTTATTCTTCTAATTATATCAAAAAATGGTTCAAAAATCTTTTGAAACCATTCTTTTTTTGATTCTAAATCAAATTTACTTCCCTAATAGCTGACTGAACTGTTTCAAGCGGTAGATGGGTTAATTCCGTCTTTTTTTCTTGGTAAAGGTATTGGGCATAATCATCCATGCGGTATTGGTTGATATAAACAACACGTTCACAACCTACTTGAAGCAACTGTTTTGTACAGTTAAGACAAGGAAAATGCGTAACATAGGCAGTGAATCCTTTTGGAATACCTCGTTCAGCGCCTTGTAAAATAGCATTCACTTCTGCATGAAGTGTTCTAACACAATGTCCTTCTATCACAAGACAATCATGATCAATACAATGCTCAGTTCCTGAAACAGAGCCATTGTATCCAGTTGAAATCACTTTGTTGTCCTTCACAAGTACAACTCCAACTTTTGCTCGTTTACAAGTTGATCGATTGGCAATCAATAAGGCTTGAGCTGCAAAGTATTCGTCCCAGGCAAGTCTTTTATCTGACATCATTTATCTCCTAATCGTCTATTTTTTAAAAAATGGTAGGCGTAAATCTGCAATCTTTTCAGCGGGTACCTTCATCCCATCTTTAATCCATTTTATAAGGACTGAGACAATAGCCGAACTCCAGAAAGAATGAAGATAAGAGCTGACTCCTTTAGTTTTTCCATGGTGCTTTTCTAAAAAGTCCTGCATAGCTTGAACCAGTATCTTTTCTAAATGATAATCCAAAGCAAGTTGAATTACCTTAGCTTCTTTCTTAGCCTCATGAAAAAGATGGATCCACACTAAATGAAGATCATTCTTGACATCATAGTTCCCTAACTGTTCCATGATGTTATGTACGCTACGCTTGAATACACTTTCGAGAATGGCTTCTTTTGATTCATAATTTCGATAAAAAGCCGCTCTTGAAACCCCTGCTCGTTTAACTAATTCGGAAATACTAATCTTTGCTAACTCTTTTTTCTCAAGGAGTTGTATAAGGGCAGTTTCAATTGCTTCTCTGGTCAGTAAATTGGATTCTTGGTTTGCTTTTCTCAGATTATCAAGCGACGTTTCTGAAATTTTTCGTTCAGCCATGACACTTCCTTTCTACTTGTAACGACAGAGCGGTATTACTTTTGTTTCAAGAACTTTCATGATATAATTGTAAAAAAAGACAGAACCTTTGTCAATGTATAAGTGATAAAGATGGAGAATTTCTATGACATGGAAGATTGTAGCTGACTCTGGTTGTGATTATCGTCAACTGCCAAACCTTGCTATTGATACTGAGTTTATCAGTGTCCCACTAACCATTCAAGTGGCTAATCAGATTTTTATTGATGATGCTAATCTTAATATCGATCACATGATGGAAACCATGTATGCGACTTCTGAAGCTTCTAAATCAGCCTGTCCTAGTCCTGATGATTACTTACGTGCCTTCGAGGGAGCAAAACATATTTTTGTTGTGACTATTACAGGAACTCTGTCTGGTAGCCAAAACAGTGCTCAACTTGCAAAAAATATTTATCTTGAGGACCATCCCGATACTAAAATCCATGTGATTGACAGCCTTTCAGCTGGTGGAGAGGTTGATCTCTTAGTTGAAAAGCTAAACGACTTAATTGAACAGGGATTATCATTTGAAGAAGTTGTCCAAGCAATTACTGCTTACCAAGAAAAAACAAAACTTCTTTTTGTTCTTGCTAAAGTAGATAATCTGGTTAAAAATGGCCGTTTGAGCAAGCTTATCGGTGCGGTTGTCGGACTACTTAATATTCGAATGGTTGGAGAAGCAAGTGAAACAGGAACATTAGAACTCCTCCAAAAAGCTCGTGGTGCTAAAAAGTCCCTTCAAGCTGCATATGAAGAAATCATTAAAGCTGGCTACGCTGGTGGACGTATTGCCATGGCTCATCGTAGCAATGAAAAATTCTGCCAACAACTCTCAGAACTCTTGCGAGAAAAGTACCCGCAAGCTGAAATTAAGATTCTTCCAACTTCTGGACTTTGTAGTTTCTATGCAGAAGATGGCGGACTTCTCATGGGATATGAGATTGGTTAATCAGACAAGAGATGACTTATCATCTCTTGTTTTTTTATGGTACAATACTCTTATGAAACATTTTGATACTATTGTCATTGGAGGAGGTCCTGCTGGTATGATGGCTACGATTTCCAGTAGCTTTTATGGACAGAAAACCCTCCTTATCGAAAAAAATCGGAAACTCGGAAAAAAATTAGCTGGTACTGGTGGGGGGCGCTGTAACGTAACTAATAACGGAACTCTAGATGACCTACTAGCTGGCATTCCTGGAAATGGACGTTTTCTATACAGTGTCTTCTCCCAGTTTGATAACCATGATATCATCAACTTTTTCACAGAAAATGGTGTCAAACTCAAGGTTGAAGACCACGGACGTGTCTTCCCAGCCAGTGATAAATCTCGTACCATAATCGAAGCTCTGGAAAAGAAAATCACTGAACTTGGTGGGCAAATTGCTACTCAAACGGAGATTGTTTCTGTTAAAAAGATTGACGATCAGTTTGTCCTTAAGTCAGCAGACCAAACCTTCACTTGTGATAAACTCATTGTCACAACTGGTGGCAAATCCTATCCTTCTACTGGTTCAACTGGTTTTGGTCATGATATCGCTCGCCACTTTAAACATACCATTACCGAACTTGAAGCGGCCGAGAGTCCTTTGCTGACAGATTTTCCACACAAGGCTTTGCAGGGAATTTCACTAGACGATGTGACTCTAAGCTATAGCAAGCATGTCATTACTCATGACCTACTTTTTACCCACTTTGGTCTGTCAGGTCCTGCTGCTCTACGTATGTCAAGCTTTGTCAAGGGTGGTGAAATCCTCTCTTTAGATGTCTTGCCACAACTTACTGAAAGTGACTTAGTTAACTTTCTAGAAGAAAATCGTGAAAAATCCTTGAAAAATGCCTTGAAATCTTTATTGCCTGAACGCTTGGCAGATTTCTTCTCGCAAGGATACCCAGAAAAAGTCAAACAACTAACTGAAAAAGAACGGGACCAACTTCTCCAATCTATCAAGTCCCTCAAAATCCCGGTTACTGGCAAAATGTCATTGGCTAAATCCTTTGTAACTAAAGGTGGCGTTAGTCTCAAGGAAATCAATCCTAAAACTCTGGAAAGTAAGCTGGTACCTGGTCTTCACTTTGCAGGGGAGGTGCTAGATATCAATGCCCATACTGGTGGCTTTAACATTACTTCTGCCCTCTGTACCGGCTGGGTGGCGGGAAGTCTACATTATGATTAAAGATCAAAGGTGATATAAAATGAACAGACACGAAGCAGTCGAATTTGTCAACATGTGCATGATTAAAAATGGAGACAAGGTTCTTGTCCAAGACCGAGTTAGTCCTGACTGGCCTGGCATTACTTTTCCTGGTGGTCATGTTGAACGTGGCGAATCCTTTGTCGATGCCGTCATTCGTGAAGTGAAGGAAGAAACTGGTCTGACCATTTCTAAGCCTCAACTCTGTGGTATCAAAGATTGGTATGATGACGATGACTATCGTTATGTTATCCTCTTTTACAAAACAGAACACTTTACTGGTGAGCTCCAATCTTCAGACGAAGGGAAAGTCTGGTGGGAGGATCTTGAAAATCTACCTCATCTAAAACTATCTACTGAGGATATGTCTGACATGCTTCGTATTTTTTTGGAAGAGGACCTCAGTGAGTTCTTCTACTACAAGGACGGTGATGACTGGCTTTATGAGTTGAAGTAAAAAATAGGCTAGGAATTTCCTAGCCTATTTATTCTCCATTTGTCTGAACGTAAGCTGCAATCACATCTGATGTGTACTGGGCTGTTCCAGGTCCAAATTTATCAATATTTTCCTTGAACTCTGGGTTATAGACATAGCCTTGGCCGATATGACCGAAGACTTCCATAGAGCAGTCAAATCCATATGTACGAATAGCTTGTAAGAGTTTGGCTGCTTCCTCTTGGTTTTCGGCCGCTGTTGCAGGCAGACCAGCTTGAAGGTTTTGTGCCAAGGCTTGAAAAACTTGGTTGAAGGCGGCTGTGGCCTCGTCTTCACGACCCTTTTGTTGCTCGAGGGCTTGATCCATAACTTCTTGCCCATATTTCTCTATCGCTTCTTGGTGGTATTTTTGATTGTCTTGATAACTAAATCCCGTGAATTTTTCCTCAATGGTCATTTTTCTTTCTCCTTTTTGATCTTGAATAGTTTTTTGCAAGGTAGAAATCAAGGTATCTAGATGTTGCCTTTCTCGAGTTAGGTAATCCAACTGTCTTGCCAAATGTGGTAACAAGTCCGTCTTTTCTTCCTTCAATAGCTCTGCTATTTTTTCTAAAGAAAAGCCTAGATACTTGTAATAGAGGATAACCTGAAGTCGTTCTAAATCCTCTTGACTATAGGTTCGATAGCCATTTTCTGATTTTAACGGAACCAAGAGTCCTATCTTATCATAATGGTAGAGGGTCTTGACGGAGACACCTGAAAGTTGCGCAGCTTCTTTGATATGGTACATGATTTCCTCCTCACATGAATAGTATATCCCCTTACCTTAGGGTAGAGTCAAGTATTTTATCATATTTTTTATGAAAACATGAAAATCGCTTTCTTGACAGGCTTCAGAAAACATGATAGGATAATCAAGTCTATCAATCAAATAAAAGGCTCTTAAAGAGCAATTGAGAGAAGGCTATTTGACAACTCAAGTAGCCTTTTCTTATTTTAAAAATAGATTGGAGTTTTAACGATGTCTGAAAAATCGCAATGGGGCTCAAAACTAGGCTTCATCCTTGCATCTGCTGGTTCTGCTATTGGTCTTGGAGCTGTATGGAAGTTCCCTTACATGACTGCTGCCAATGGTGGTGGAGGATTTTTACTAGTCTTTCTCATCTCGACACTATTGATTGGATTTCCTCTCCTCTTGGCAGAGTTTGCCCTTGGTCGAAGCGCTGGAGTATCAGCAATCAAAACTTTTGGAAAGCTTGGAAACAATCAAAAGTACAACTTTATTGGTTGGATTGGTGCCTTTGCTCTTTTCATCCTTCTCTCATTTTATAGTGTAATTGGGGGTTGGATTCTAGCATACCTTGGTATCGAGATTGGAAGATTATTCCACCTAATCGAAAATGGAGATTATGCCCAGCAATTCTCTTCCATCATTTCTAATCCAGTTATTGCCTTAGGAGCCCAAGCTACCTTTATCTTCTTGAATATTTTCATCGTTTCAAACGGCGTTCAAAAAGGAATTGAAAGAGCATCTAAGGTTATGATGCCCCTACTTTTTATCATCTTTGTCATTATTATCGGGCGTTCTCTCAGCTTGCCAAATGCCATGGAAGGTGTGGTTTACTTCCTCAAACCGGACTTCTCAAAACTGACAAGTGCTGGACTACTCTACGCTCTGGGGCAGTCATTCTTTGCTTTATCTCTCGGTGTTACAGCCATGTTGACTTACGCTTCCTACCTAAACAAGAAGACCAAGCTGGTCCAATCAGGTATGTCCATCGTAGCCTTGAACATTTCAGTTTCTATCATGGCAGGACTTGCGATTTTCCCTGCTATGTCAGCCTTTAATATCCAATCCGAAGGTGGACCAAGTCTCCTCTTTATCGTGTTACCACAACTCTTTGACAATATGCCTTTTGGTACGATTTTCTATATTCTCTTTCTCTTGCTTTTCCTCTTTGCGACAATAACTTCTTCAGTCGTTATGCTTGAGATTAATGTTGGTAATATCACCAATCAGAACAATAATAAGCGCAATCAATGGAGTCTAATTTTAGGTATCATGACCTTTATCTTTGGTATTCCTTCAGCTCTTTCCTATGGTCTTATGGCAGACGTCCAAATCTTTGGAAAGACCTTCTTTGATTCCATGGATTTCCTGGTTTCCAATCTCCTTATGCCTTTTGGTGCCCTCTGCTTGTCTCTTTTTACAGGTTATATTTTCAAGAAAACATTAGCCATGGAGGAACTCCATCTTGATGAAAGACCATGGAAACAAGGACTTTTCCAAGTCTGGCTCTTCCTACTTCGCTACATCATCCCAATTATCATCATCGTGGTCTTTATCGCCCAATTTATGTAAATACAAAAAAGGACTTGAGAATCAATCTCAAGTCTTTTCTTTTTATGGATGGCTTACAATCAATTCTAAATCTGATCCTTCCAAAGTCCAAGCTTCAACATCACTTGG
Source organism: Streptococcus sp. SM5 (assembly GCF_027497975.1). Lineage (NCBI taxonomy): Bacteria > Bacillati > Bacillota > Bacilli > Lactobacillales > Streptococcaceae > Streptococcus > Streptococcus sp. SM5. The sequence goes on from NZ_JAJNSC010000005.1 coordinate 102,180, forward strand.
CAAGATAAAATGGCTACCTTTTTGGATAGGATAGTCTTTACCATCTACAGTTAATTTCCCTTGACCAGCCAAGACGCTAAATAAACTGTAGTCAGCTGTCTTTTCAAAGTCAACTTTTCCTGTGATTTCCCACTTGTAAACTGCGAAGAAATCATTAGACACAAGAAGAGTTGAACGCAGGTCATCTGCTTTAATAGTCACAGGTCGGCTGTTAGCAGGCTCACCAATATTTAAAACATCGATGGATTTTTCAAGGTGAAGCTCGCGCAAGTTGCCATTATCGTCCTTACGATCAAAGTCATAGACACGATAAGTTGTATCACTAGACTGTTGCGTTTCAAGGATCAAGATACCTGCTCCGATAGCATGCATAGTTCCACTTGGTACATAAAAGAAATCTCCAGCTTTTACAGGAACTTTTGTTAACAAGGAATCCCAGTTTTTATCTTCGATTTGCTGGCGGAGTTCTTCTTTTGACTTGGCATTGTGACCATAGATAATCTCTGAACCCTCATCTGCAGCGATGATGTACCAGCACTCTGTCTTTCCAAGTTCGCCTTCATGCTCTAGTCCATAAGCATCATCTGGGTGAACTTGAACACTGAGCCAGTCATTGGCATCAAGAATTTTGGTTAATAGTGGAAATACTGGTTCCGGACGGTTACCAAATAACTCACGGTGTTCCGCATACAAAGTAGCTAGATCGATTCCCTCAAAGCGACCATTGGCTACCTTAGACACACCATTTGGGTGAGCTGAGATTGCCCAGTATTCTCCGATTTTTTCGCTCGGAATGTCATAGCCAAACTCATCACGTAGTTTAGTCCCACCCCAAATTTTTTCTTGCATTACAGAATTTAAAAATAATGGTTCTGACATCTTGATCTCCTATCTGATTTTTCTCTCTTCATTATAGCAAAAAAAGAGTCCTGATAGAACTCTTTTTCATAGATTATAAAGTAGAGAGAAGATTTTATAAAAATAGTAACGATATGGATTTCATACTTTTGAAAAATCTACCAGAAACTATTAGTTAACAAGATTTGGAAGAATGAACACTATAAAGAAAGCTAGAGCAACCATCAGAAAAACGAGGAAATAAGCTAAACATTTAGTCACCCATGCATAACGACCTGGTTTTAAAGGTCTTTCTACATAAGAATGTTTTGGTTTTTTAGGATCATAATAAACAGTTACTTTCCCTCCAATTGGAAATCGTTCCATTAAAGGTGATTTTGTTAAAGTGATGAAACTATTCCTATAAATCTTGTATCTTAAAACCTGAGGAATTTCCCCATCTTCAAAATTATCCATTTTAACATCAGAGACGATCGAACCCAAAGGAGTACTGATTGTATTTGAAATCGCAGATAGAAATTTTGGACCTACAACCTTGTATTGGTTCCCGTCGACAGTGTACTCAACCACTGGGAGACTAATCCCGTTATAAAGAGCATAGGAATATCGGATAATAACTCCTTCCGTTCTTTCGGTGCATCTCGTGGCATTTCTGTAATTACTAAAGATAAAAATGTCGAACATGAAATAGGTGAAGGCAGCAAAGCCTAAACTCATTAATCCAAATAATAGAAAGAAAGTTGTTGGCATCTTTTTTCTCCTTCAAACATGATGATGACTCTATTTTAACAGAAAAGACACAAAAGAAAAAGACTGGATTGCTCCGATCTGTTTAGTCAATCAAATATTAGAAAATGAATACTCCTTTTCAATGAATCGATTGATGGTAAATAAGCTGTTAGAAATTATTGACAGTATCGAAATTTTCTAGTAAAATGAATTTTGTTAATACCTAAATGGTGTGTAATTTTCTATCAACATAGTCAGGAGAAAAGGAACTTATGCTAAAAAAATTTAATGAATTGTCACTGAAAGATAAGGCTTATCTAATTGGCGGTTTGATCTTATTAGTCATTGTGATCTCCTTTGGTCTGCTCAATCGTCAAACAGTAACTGTCAGTCTTGTCTTTACACAACTATCTGCTCCCTTGATTTTGGTGATTTTTACTTGTCTAGTAATCGGGATCATTGTTGGTAGTGCTATTGGTTTTAGCTATCACCATGGCAAGACTCAAGAGCTGAAAAGCCACATTGCTGAAGCAGAAACGACTATCCATAAAAAAGACAAGGAGCTTCTCCAGTACAAGGAACAGGTGCAACAATTAAAACAGGAAGCCAAACAATAAGTGTAGAAATCATAACCACCCGTCAGCGGGTGGTTTTTTGTCTCGCACCTAATGGAACGAGACGGACTGAAAATCGCATAACAGAAAAAAAACCGGATTGCTCCGATCTTTCAATAGTTCATATTCTCACATTCTGTTTTAAGAATAGTTAAGGTTATCTTCAAATGACTAAGCCCCTTATTTCATACGATAAAAATCAAGCACTAGACCAGCAGGACCTTTAACTAATAAGGACTCTGTTCCCCAATCCGTTTCACAAGGACCGTGTAAAATCTCGACACCTCTCTCTTTTAAACGTTGGTAATTCTGCTCTAGATCCTCAATCTCAATGTGAAGAATGATACCTGACTGAAAGTTTTCCAAAGGAACCAAATGATTTTGAGACAACATGAGACAGTGACTGCCAATCGTGAACTGAGCAAAACCATCATCAACATAGTCTGCCTTCTTATCCAAAATACGCTCCAAGCTAGCACAGACTTGGGGAACATCTGAAACAATAATATCTAGTTGATTTAAATTCATTTACTATCCTCCATAAAAAGACCGGATTACTCCGATCTTTTTAAGTTTCTCTCTATAAAATCAAAGAATATAATCTACAATATTTACATTTGATTTTCGACAAGCAGAATTATTTAATTGCGCGTGATTGCAATCCTTCTTCTTCCAAGAAGAGACGGAATGGTACAAGCTCTTCTGCTTCATATTTTTCCTTGAAGGCTTTGATTGCTTCTTCTGAGTGAAGTTTTGGATCCAATTCAAGTACTTCTACTGGAAGTGGACGGTGTTGAGTGATGCGAGCATCGATGACAACTGTCTTACCTTCTTTGTTCAATTTAACAGCTTCTGCAACAACTGCATCGATATCTTCGATACGATTTACAGTGAATCCTACAGCACCTTGCGCTTCAGCGATTTTAGCGTAGTCAGCATTTGTGAAGTCTACACCAAACAAGTGTTTGTTTGTGTCTTCGTATTTGTTCTTGATGAAGGCATACTCGTCGTTTGTGAAGACAACGTTGATTACTGGAAGGTTGTATTGAACGTTAGTGATCACGTCTGGGTAGCACATGTTGAATGCACCGTCACCCATGATGTTCCATACTTGGCGATCTGGATTGTCTTTCTTAGCGGCAATACCACCAGGAAGGGCGATACCCATTGTCGCAAAGAGTGGAGATGTACGCCACATGTTCTTAGGTGTCATGTGAAGGTGACGAGTTGATGTTTGAGTAGAGTTACCTACGTCGATTGAGTAGATTGCATCTTCATCAGCGTATTTGTTGATAGCGTTGTATACTTGGTACAATTGAAGCGCACCCTCAGTTTTACCTTCGAGTTTGTTCATGTAATCGCGCCAGTTTTGGTTGTTCTTAACATTTGCACGCCACCATGGAGTAGATTCAACTGGGTTTACTTTATCAAGGATAGCTTTCGCTGCTTGACCTGCATCACCAAGGATTGAAGCGTCAAGGGCGTGACGTTTACCAAGTTTGTATGGATCGATATCCACTTGGATGAATTTTTCAGTGTTTTTGAATGCTTCGTATACTTCAGCAAATGGGAAGTTTGAACCAAGGAAAAGAACTGTGTCTGCTTCAAAGACCACTTCGTTGGCTGGTTTCCAACCAACACGATAAGCAGAACCTGTCAAACCTTCGTAGTTCCATTCGAACGCTTCGAAGTTTTTACCAGTTGTGATGATTGGGGCTTTGATTTTACGTGACAACTCAGTAATAACTTCACCAGCTTTAACACCACCGTAACCAGCGTAGATAACTGGACGTTCAGCATTGTTCAAAATTTCAACAGCTTTGTCGATTTCAACTTCGTTCAAAGCAGGAGCGATGAATGAACGCTCGTATGAACCTGAACCGTAGTATGAGTTTTCGTCGATTTCTTGGAAACCAAAGTTTACTGGAATTTCAACGACAGCTGGACCTTTTTTAGAAACGGCAGCACGGCAAGCTTCGTCAATCACTTTTGGCAATTGCTCTGCGTAAGCTACACGTTTGTTGTAAACAGCGATACCATTGTACATTGGGTTTTGGTTCAATTCTTGGAAGGCATCCATGTTCAATTCGTTAACTGGACGTGATCCAAGGATAGCAAGGAATGGAGTGTTATCCATAGCTGCATCGTAAACACCGTTGATCAAGTGAGTTGCACCAGGTCCACCTGAACCAACTGCAACACCGATAGATCCGCCAAATTTAGCCTGCATAACCGCTGCAAGAGCACCTGTTTCTTCGTGGCGAACTTGCAAGAAACGGATATCTTTGTCTTCAGCCAAAGCGTCCATAAGTGAGCTGAGTGTTCCTGATGGGATACCGTAGATAGTGTCTACGCCCCATGTTTTCAATACGTTGAGCATTGCTGCTGATGCAGTAATTTTCCCTTGAGTCATAATGATAACTCTCCTTCAAAATAATTTCATATATTTACAAAAAACGCTTTTATATAGTAATTGAAAACGATTCTGTAAATTTACAATCCTAATTTATCACATTTGTTTTTAGATTTCTAAGTATATGCTCAGAATACTCCATTCTCTATTACAGTACAGTTTGAAAGCGTTTTGAAAATCTGTTTTAGAATAGCAAAAAAAGCGGTTAAGACCGCCTTTTTAATCTACTTTAGTAAAATTAAGCATGAGAGAGCTGATCAGAACAGAGACTGAACTAAAGGCCATGGCCAATCCTGCAAGTTCTGGATTGAGCACCAAACCAAGACTTGAAAAGACTCCTGCTGCAATCGGAATACCAATGAGGTTATAGATAGAAGCCCAGAAAAGATTGAGTAGAATACGATTAAATGTCTTCTTACTCATATCAAAAGCACGTGCCAATCCTAGTAAATTGTTGGTTGTAAGGACAAGATCCGCTGATTCGATAGCAATATCTGTACCAGAGCCCATGGCAATTCCGACATCGGCTACACTGAGGGCCGGTGCATCATTGATACCATCTCCAACAAAGGCTAATTTGCCATTCTTTTGAAGCTTGTGAATTTCATGTGCCTTTTCCTCTGGCAAGACATTTGCAATCACTTCTTCTATCCCAATTTGCTCTGCAATTGCATGGGCTACTCCAGCATTATCTCCAGTAAGCATGACCGTTCTAAGGCCACGTTTTTTCAATTTGGCAATAGCTTCTCGAGCATTTTCCTTAGGGACATCCTGCAAGGCAATTAAGCCTTTTAACTGACCATCTACAGATAGGAAGACAACTGTTTTTGCTTCTTTCTCAAGCAAATCAAATCGTTCTTGATAATCATGTGGAATAGCAAGGTCAGCTAAGAGCTTAGCATTCCCAAGCAAGACTTGCTTCCCATTAATAATCCCAGTCACACCTTTTCCATGCAAGGCTTGGAAGTTTTCCACTGGGTAAAGGCTAATTCCTATTTCAGATGCACGATTAACAATAGCTTGAGCTAGCGGGTGTTGAGATACATCTTCCAGTGAAGCAGCCAAACTTAGCACTTCTCTTTCATCACCAATAACATCTGTCACTACTGGCTTCCCTTCGGTCAAGGTTCCTGTCTTATCAAAAACAATCGTTTGGACTTTTTGGATTTCCTGTAAAACTGTACCATTTTTGAGAAGAATCCCCATCTTGGCACTTCGTCCTGTTCCAACCATGAGTGCTGTCGGTGTCGCAAGTCCTAGTGCACAAGGGCAGGCAATAATCAAAACAGCAACTCCGTAGAGAAGTGACGTCACAAAGCTTTCTCCTAGGAAAACAAACCAGATCCAAAAAGTAAGAAGTCCTAAAATGACAACTGCTGGTACAAAAATCCCTGAAATCTTGTCTGTCAAATCTTGAATAGGAGCACGACTCGTTTGCGCTTTTTTCACAAAGTCCACAATCTGAGCCAACATAGTCTCAGAACCCACTTTTTCAGCTCTAAAGATGATCGTACCACTATTATTGATAGTTGACCCAATAACAGCATCTCCAACTGATTTATCGACTGGAATACTTTCCCCAGTCACCATTGATTCATCAATACTCGTTTCACCTTCTAAGACAATCCCATCAACGGCAATTTTTTCACCTGGTCGAACGCGAATGAGATCCCCAACTTTGACTTGTTCTAGAGGTATTTGAACATAAACATCATCACGCAAAACCTCTGCTGTTTTTGCTTGTAGGTCTAATAATTTTTCGACTGCCTGCGAAGTATTTTTTCGCATTTTTTCCTCAAAAACTGCTCCCAAAAGAATGAAGAAGAGGATAAATGCAGCACTTTCAAAGTAAACGGGCAGACCAGTGAAGAGGGCAACTAAGCTATAGAAATAGGCCACTAGGGTTCCCAGAGCAACCAAGGTATCCATGTTGGAATTGTGCTTTTTAAAACTAGCCCAGGCGCTTCTGATATATGGAACTCCAGCTACCAGCATAATGGGGGTTGTGGCTAAAAAGGTGCCCCAACGCATGACTTGGTGACTAATTCCTCCTGTAGACATCCCAATCATAAGAATCACAAGAGGCACAGTAAAGATACTAGTAATCCAAAAACGTTGTAAAAGACTGAGAGAATTTTTGGTTTTTTCAACAACGGTGTAGGTTCCCTTTTGCATCTTCATGCCACAAGAAAACTCGTGCTCACCCAAGTCTTGAGGCGTAAAGCGAATGACTTTCTCCTCATCTACGCCGATTGGTTCTAGGATCCCTTCTTCTTCGAAGAGAACTTCTTTATAACAGTTTGATGGTGTCACACGATGAAAGGTGATCTCAGCAGGAATCCCTTTTTGCAGTTGAATGTGGGCTGGATGGTAGCCTTTGTCTGCCGTGATACGGATTTTTTGAACACCATTTTCAAGGCTTGCTTTTACAATTTCAGTCATAATATTCTCCTATTCTACAATCATCTTACCGTGCATCATATTCATGCCACAAGAGAAACCATATTCTCCGGCTTCTTTAGGAGTGATTTCCACCACATATTGGTCTCCCATCGGCAAATCAGCATGCACCCCAAAGTCTGGAAAAACGATTTGATCCAAGCAAGGTGAAGGATCTTTTCGATCGAAAATAATGCGAGCAGGTTGCGATTTTTTGAGGATGATGGTTCCTGGAGTATATCCTCCCATGACCTCCACTCGAATCTCCTGATAGCCATTTTTTTGCTGGGCTCTCTTAGCATCTTCTTGAGGTTTTTTGAAAAACCAAAAGAGGATAAAAGCAATCATTCCTAAAACAACAATAGATACAAATAGATTTAACATAGCGTCTCCTTTACATACAATTACATTTTACTTCTGTTACAGCACTTGCTTTTTTCTTTGAAATCACTTCTTCCAAGCCTTCTAAGTCGGCTAGGGTAAAGTCACATTCTTTGATCAAATCAGCAAGTAACTGCTTCATCCTGCGAGAACAAACCTTGTCTTTGATATCCTGGACAAGTAACTTCTTGCTATCTTCCTGTGTCAACAGGGCTGAATAGATAAAGGACTTGCCCTGCTTTTCCCGAGTCAAACATTCTTTTTCCACCAAGCGGGCTAAGAGTGTCTGAATCGTGGACTTAGACCAGCTAAACCTTTTCTCTAATACTTTTATGAGATCAGTACTAGTCTGCTCCCCCTGCATCCAGATAATCTTCATGACCTGCCATTCTGCATCCGAAATCTGCATTGTTATCTCCTCCAAAATCTACATTTGTCAATTACAATTATCAGTATACTCTTAAAATCTACATTTGTCAACTAAATTTCCTAAAAATTTTTAAAATAGTTTAAAATGTATTAAAATTTTTTCTTATATACTCGTTAAGTTCACTTTTTAAACTCTCTTTCATGTTTACAAAGACATAACTCAAAAACCTCCACTTGGAGTGGAGGTTTATTTTACTACTAATACAATTTTAAATCATGTGAATCAGCTGGGAAACTTGGATCATATGGATTGTGACGAAGCTTGAATCGTTTCACATCTTCAATTGTCTGTGTTCCAGATAACTGCATAACTGTCTTCAATTCATCATTCAAATGTTCAAAGACTTGGCGTACACCAACACTACCACCAAGGGCTAAACCATAAATGACAGGTCGTCCAATGGCTACTAAGTCAGCTCCAGAAGCCAAGGCTTTAAAGACGTGCTGACCACGACGAACACCAGAGTCAAAAACGATTGGCACACGTTTATTTACTGCTTCAGCCACTTCTTGTAGCGAGTCAAAAGCAGCCGGTCCACCATCAATTTGTCGACCACCGTGGTTGGTTACCCAAATACCTGAAGCTCCTGCATCCAGTGAGCGTTCAACGTCTTCTCGGCATTGTGGACCTTTGACATAAACAGGAAGTCCTGAGTATTCTGCGATAAACTCAACATCTCGTGGAGATAGGCGTTGTTTGGCTGATTTATAGACATAGTCCATTGACTTACCAGCACCTTGAGGTAGGTATTCTTCTACGATAGGCATGCCAACTGGGAACACAAAACCGTTGCGTTTGTCTACCTCACGGTTACCTCCTACTGTCGCATCAGCAGTCAAGACAATAGCCTTATAACCTTCTGCCTTGACGCGATCCATAATGTGACGGTTAATGCCATCATCTTTACTAAAGTAGAATTGGAACCAATGAGGTGTACCTTGAAGGGCTTGAGAAATTTCTGGCAGGTCAACTGTTGAGTAGGAGCTAGTTGTATAGAGTGAACCGAACTCGTGTACTCCACGCGCAGTCGCAACTTCTCCTTGCTCATTAGCTAGTTTATGAGCCGCAACAGGTGCCATAATGATTGGTGAAGATAGTTTTTCACCATCAAATTCAATCTCTGTGCTTGGATTTTCCACATCACATAAGGTTCGAGGAACAATGAGTTTGTGGTTAAAAGCTCGGATATTCTCTCTCAAAGTAAAAGTGTCCTCTGCACCACTCGCAATATACCCAAAAGAAGCTTTGGGAATAACTTGTTGGGCCATAGACTCCAAATCATAGGTATTTATAAAATCTACAGGTCCTTCTGCATTGCTTGTTTTATATGACATCAATAGTCCTCCTTAAACGTAAACGTTTACTTTTGTTTACTAGAATAGTTTAAACCTTTTTCATGATGTTTTCAAAAAATTTGTCTGTACTTTTCATCATAAAGGTAAACAGATTAAGAACTAGAAGTTAAAGATGATACAGATTCACTCCGCCTATCCTACCCTAAACAGAGACTATGGTTATAAACCTTCCATTAAATAAAAAAACTCAGGTAGTTCTAAGAATACCTGAGTGTTTTATCATAAATTTTATAATTTGCTTTTAAATGCCATAATTTTTAAAATTTAATTATTGGTAATTTTTTACAGTATACAAAATTTATCGTATATGTTTTTTTGAAAATTGATAATTTTTATAAGTACCGATAATACTTCCTACACTTAAACCAAATAGAATAAAGATAAAAATCGCAAACCCATCACCGATTGCTTTAATATTAAATAGATGATTAAATAGTAAAAATAGAGGTACAACAATAGGGAGCAACACACTACTTACAGCTGCACGTCGCATCTCCTTTGTCTCTCCTGTAATAAACCAAGTAAAAGGTAAAAATCTCATCCAATTTAGATATTCTTTTTGTTGCATTTTTTCTTCAAACAAATGAGTAAATAGGGCATAAAATGGTAATGCGATGTAATAAGTTACTTTAACCAAGAAGTACATTGCACCAATAAATACTGCAACTCCCCACCACATTCCTTCTATTGCTTCTTCGTAATCTCGTTGATATTTTGGTTTTCTAGACATAATAGTTCTCCTTTAGTTTTTTATCCATTATTTCATTAAGTTTGTAAATGTATTGATCGTTGTCAATTTATTATTGTAACTAACTTGTCTTTGTAACTCTTGAAACTGTTGTCTTAATTGCTCATTTCTCTTCAATTCTTCATATAAGTTTTGAGCTTGTCCTATATCATAGGCTCTTCCTTGATCTATCAAATTAATCATATATATAAAAGCACTATAATGGACATCCAAGCCAGCTTGTTGTCTTGCTGTAACAAATGGAAGACAATTTATTTTTCCTATAAAATAATCTCTAGCATTAGTAACTTCATTTTGTAGCTGTCGAATTTGTTCAGCTTTTGGCTTATCCTTCTTTACTCGTTGAAAAGCAAAATAAATTGGAGACCAAAGAATAACCCACATAGCTATCCAAACAGTATATTCAAACGGTCCACTTAAAAAACCCAAGCCAGAGCTACTAAATTCACCAAGTCTTTCTTTGTAGGCTACTAGAAACAAAGATCCTAATATCCTAACAACCCATCCAAATCCACTAAGTTTAACATTAATCAAATCAACATATTTACTATCTAAATTATAGAAATACTGCGTTGCTATTTCAATACGTTTTGACCAAATTGCAGCATCAATGAGCAATTCTCTACTTCGTTCAGGCTCTTCAAGAGTTGAAACATGTTCTTGAATTACCGTCTGGTATGGTTGGGGATTAGCAATTGGGTAGTATTTATAAGTTTTACCTTCTTTAGTAATGATTTCCATTGAATGGTATTCCCCATTATCAAATACTTCTGACCAACGTTTATTAGGTAACCTACCTCTCGCATATGCATCCCAAATTGTCCAATCATTAAAACTTGCTGATTTAAACTCTTCAGGAATAATCCCTAAAAAATAATCTAATTCCTTCTCATCCTGAGATATAGCCCTATTCATATATATTTCTCCTTCCATACCTATTTTAACATATTGTGGTTATATACACAATATGAAGAAGTGCTTTTTTTACTTATAATTAAGTTAAAGGAGTTGATAACGATTATCAGTTTTAACCCCCTTTGGGCTACGATGAAGAAAAAAGAAATTTCTCAATATAGATTATTAAAATCAGGGATTGACAACAAAACTCTAGATAGTTTGAAGAAAAATAAAAACATAACTTTACTGACACTAGAAAAGCTATGTTGTATTTTAGATTGTCTTCCAAATGATATCGTAGAATTTATCGAAGAAACTCCTGACTACAATCAAAATCAATAATGGCATCTTGGTTAGTTAAAAGATTTAATGTAACTAAACAACTAAATAGAGTTATTTAACCAATAATTGTGATAAACTCTTTATTAAATTATTCTAGAAAAAACACATAAAATATAGATTTGAATTATCTTATTTTATGTGTTTTTTTATTTTAGATATAATATTTAAGTTCAAATTAGAGTTTAAGTCTCTATAATTTCAATATATTAAACTTTTTGCCAATTTTCTTGGTCTTCTTTAAAGCGTTTTAAGAGGTCAAGTCCTTCTGGTGTGATGTAACCTTCTTCTTGGGCTAGGTGGATAAGCTCACTGTAGTTTGAAAGTGTCACCAGTTTGACACCAGCATCCGCAAAGTTTTTATCTGCTTTTGGTAATTGATAGCTGAAAATTGCTACAACACCAAGTACATCAGCTCCTTCACGTTTGGCAGCAGCTACGGCTTCAAGAACTGATCCCCCTGTTGAAATCAAATCTTCAACAACGACCATTTTTTGGCCTTGGGCTACACGACCTTCGATTTGGTTTCCAGCCCCATGGTTTTTTGGTTTGCTACGGATGTAAGCAAATGGCAGATTCATCTTATCAGCGATGATGGCACCGTGTGGGATACCCGCAGTCGCTATTCCTGCAATCACTTCAACTTCTGGGAATTCTGCCTTGATGGCTTCTACAAAACCATTTTCAATCAAGGTACGTGTCTCTGGGTAGGCAAGTGTTACACGATTGTCCGTATAAATCGGTGACTTGATACCTGATGCCCAAGTAAAAGGTTCTTCTGGTTTGAGGTAAACAGCTTGAATTTTCAATAGATGGCTAGCAATGTCTTTAGCAAGTGTCATGGGATTCTCCTTTGTATTTTAAACTATATTCTTATTTCCAGTCTCGTGTCCACTCATCCTTTATGGCATGATAAGCTGCTACTGGATCAGTGGCTTGAGTGATTGGTCTTCCAACTACGATAAAGTCACTGCCTATTTGATAGGCATCAGCAGGTGTCATGACACGTTTTTGGTCTCCAAGAGCAGCTCCTGATGGACGGATTCCAGGTGTCAAACAGATAAAGTCTTGACTGGTAGCTTCCTTGATGAGTTTGACTTCCTGAGCTGAACAAACAACTCCATCCAAGCCTGCTTCAGCAGTCTTTTTGGCATAATGAATGACAGATTCTTGAAGACTGGTTTGGATATTTTGAAAGTCTCTCATTTGCTCTTCAGAAGTTGAAGTCAACTGTGTAACAGCAATCAACTTTGCCTGATTTCCAAGTCCTTCACGCGCCGACTTCATCATTTCAACACCACCAGCTGCGTGGACATTGGTCATATCAACTCCTAAATCAGATAAAACTCTCATAGCCGATTTTACTGTGTTAGGAATATCATGAAGTTTTAAATCTAAAAAGACACTATGCCCCAATTTCTTCAGATATCGTACAACCTCAGGACCAGCTGAGTAGTATAGTTCCATTCCAACTTTCAAATACAGTTTTTCCTCACTAGGAAAGAGTTCCAAAAAATCTTGAACTTCTTTAAAACTTGGAAAATCCAGAGCAATGACTGGGCGACTTTCTCGCATATCTTTCTCCTTTTGCTTTATTTCAAATCCAGTTAATTCCTTTGGTAAATAATACAAAAAAGGAACCTGCTACAGCAAGGTTCCACGAAAAATGGGTAGTCTCCACCCTTTCACCGTCTAACCTTAGCTGCCTCTCTGGACTGCTTTAAAGGTTTTTTATTATTCTATTATTTAAAGCGGTACTTGTCAAGTAAAAACAAGTAACTGAACGAATCATTTGAAACTTAGCGACTCTGTGTTGTTTGAGTCGTCTGTGTTGTTTGATCTTGATTTCCTTGCTCAGCTTGTTTTTTCTTCTCTTCTTCCTGCTTCTTCTTTTCCTCTTCTTTGGCTTTGACTCTTTCGTCATCCAGAGCCTTATCCACTAGACTATAGCTATAGATACCGACCTCCATGTCAATACCACTTGGTACGGTTAATTGAGGTTTTATCTTGCTATAATATGGTAATTTTTTACCTAGTTCTGATAATGGTACCAGTATCTCATCTGTATCGTGCATTGTGATTTTGAGGAGGTCGCTGGTGACTTTACTTGGTGCTAATTCAATCTTATCAATGGAATCCTTAATTTCGGAGCTCACTTTTGATAGCTCTGAAATCAAAGTCTTGATTTGTTCTTTGTTCGTAAAAAGAACTGATATAAAAGTTTCAGGCAGATCACTTGGACTCACAGCGGTTGATTCAATTTCACCACTGGATAAAATTGGATAATAATTCTCTCCTGATACAGAATAGGCTACAATCCCAAATTCTTTAACTTCAATTGTAAATTTTGTAGGGAATTTGTATTGAATAGAAGCTGATTCAACCCAGTAATTGGATTTGATCAATTCAGCATGCTTATCTTTATTTAGAATCAAACTAATAGTATAGTCACTCTCACGAATTCCTGAAGCCTCTTTTATCTGTTCAGCATTCGTTTTAACTGTACCTGTTACCTCAATTTGTTTAAGGGTAGCAAAAGGAGTCAGAAGGTAGATTGATAAGAACAAGATCAAAAAGCTCGGAACTAAAATAGAAACTGCACGCCAAATATGAACAGACCGAATTGGAGGTTTAGAAGTTTTGGGCTTCTTTTCTTTCTTAACTTTAGATCTTTTTTCTTTATTCTTATCTTTACTACTTGAATCTATTGAAGATATCTTTTCTGTATCAGTCTGTTCCTCTTGTTTTTCTTGAACATCACTGGTATCAGAATCTTCTTCCTTTTCAGATTCCGTATCACTTTCTGGTTCAGAATCAACATCGGCTTCCTCATCCGAATCTGTATCAGCTGTATTTTCAGCACTTTTTGCTTCCTCTTCAGCCTTTTTTTGAAGATACTCTTGGTGTTGCTTTTGCCATTCTGATAATTCTTGATCGCTCTCCTCAGAAGAAGATGATGGCATTTTTTCTTCCTCTGCGCTTGCTTCAAGTTCTTTTTGTTTAGCCTCTTCTTCAGCTTTTTTTTGAAGATACTCTTGATTTCGTTTTTGCCACTCTGACAATTCCTTGTCAGGAGTTTGCTTTTTCTTTTTTTCCTTTGACATCAATTTTCCTTATGATAAATCTTTTTTAAGTAGCTCATAAAAATCCGCTACAGATTTTAATTCATGAGAATTCCTCATCGTGTTTTGATAGATTTCTTTGTTATTTAGAAGTAGAGTTACTTTTTCTTCCAAGCTTGATAAATTCAAGTCACTTTCTTGTAACTCTTCTGCATATCCTTTTTTCACAAAGTAAGCTGCATTTTCAATCTGGTCTCCACGACTGGCTTCGCGACCAAGTGGCACAATAACATGTAATTTAGCCATAGCTAACAGCTCAAAAAGTGTATTGGCACCACCACGAGTAATGACAACATCTGCCATATTCATGAGTGGTTGATAGAGTTTAGTGACATAATCAACTCGATAGAGATTTTTGCTCAGTTCATTCAAGCTAGAATCTCCAGTTAGGTTAATGACATTATAGCGACTAGTCAGCTCATTTTTATAGTCTGTAACCAACTGATTAAAGACACGCGCTCCAGCAGACCCACCCACAAATAGAAGAGTTGGTAGTTTGCTGTCGAAACAAGTCCGGATATCGACCATAATCTCTGGCTCTTCTATAATTGGTCCAGAAACCTTGGTCACTGCTCCTACATGTTCCACCTTAGTAAGACTAGCGGGTTGTTCAAAAGTAGAGTACATCTTAGTCGCAAACTTATAGGCTATTTTATTGGCCAAGCCCATTGATAAGTCTGACTCATGAATAAAGACAGGGACTCTAGATAAACGGGCTGCAATAACGGGGGGTACAGATACAAATCCTCCTTTTGAAAAGAGGGCATGGGGACGAATCATAAGCATGATAAAGAAAGATTGGACTATTCCCCAAGCAACTTTAAAAACATCCCACATATTCTGCCAAGAGAAATAGCGACGCAATTTCCCAGTAGCAATAGAATGGAAGGTCACATCAAGACCTGACTTGAGGATTTCTTGGTGTTCGATTCCATGTTTATCACCAATATAGTGGACTTCCCAGCCATCTTCGATGAACTTGGGCATCAATAATAGGTTGAGGGTAACGTGTCCTACCGTCCCCCCGCCTGTAAAGACTATTTTTTTCATATTATCCTTTTAACTCCGCAACTGTAGCAAGGAAAAGATCTCCACGAACTTCAAAATTGGAATACATATCCCAGCTTGCATTGGCTGGACTGAGAAGAACTACATCTCCTGCTTCTGCAAGTTCATAAGCCTTGCGGGTTGCATCTGCAATATCCGTCGCGTCGACATAAGCCACACCAGCCTTATCCGCTGCACGTTTGACACGCTCTGCAGACTGACCGAGGATGACCATTTTCTTAAGTCCAGTAATGTCTGGTACCAATTCGTCAAACTCATTACCACGGTCTAAACCACCCGCAATCAAGATAACCTTGCTATTATCAAATCCTGACAAGGCTTTTTGAGTTGCTAAGATATTGGTTGACTTACTATCGTTGTAGAATTTTACACCCTTAATTTCATCTACATATTGGAGACGGTGCTTGACGCCACCAAAAGTTGACAAGGTTTCCTTGATGATTTCATTATCAACGCCACGCAGTTTAGCAACGGCAATGGTTGCAAGAGCATTTTCCACATTGTGGCTACCTGGCACACCAATCTCATCAGCTACCATAACCTTTTCACCACGGAAATAGAGTTGACCATCTTCTAGGTAAGCTCCGTCAACCTTTTCAATAGTTGAAAAAGGTACAACTTTTGCTTGAGATTTTGTTGCCAACTCTTTGGCTAATTCTTGATTAAAATTTAAAACTAGGTAATCTGAATCCGTCATATTATTTTGGATATTCCACTTGGCTGCTACATAGTCCTCAAACGAACCGTGATAGTCAATATGAGATGGAATCAAATTGGTAATAACAGCAATCTCAGGATGAAAGGCTTGAATACCCATCAATTGGAAAGATGATAGCTCCATGACAAGGGTATCCTTATCTGTTGCCGTCTGAGCCACCTGACTAGCAGGAAAACCGATATTCCCAGAAAGAAGACCATTTAGTCCAGCTGCAGTTAGAACTTCACCAACCATAGTTGTCGTTGTTGTCTTACCATTTGAACCAGTAATTCCAACGATTGGTGCTTCTGAAACCAAATAAGCTAACTCAACTTCCGTTAAGACTGGAATACCTTTTTCTAGAGATTTTTCAATCATAGGATTACTATATGGTATCCCTGGGTTTTTCACCATGAGAGCAAAATCTTCATCCAACAATTCCAAAGGATGTCCACCAGTGACAACCTTGATGCCCTCTTCTAAAAGGCTCTGAGCTGCTGGATTTTCCTCAAAAGGTTTACCATCATTAACCGTTACGATGGCACCTAGCTTGTCTAAGAGACGAGCTGCAGATTCACCAGATTTAGCCAAACCTAGGACTAATACTTTCTTATTTTTAAATTGATCAATTCGTTTCATAGCTAGAACTCCATTTCTACTCTTACTATTTTACCATTTTTATGAAAATAAAAAAGCCACAAAGGGCTTTCTTATTTGTTTTTTTGTTATAAAAAACCTATTCTACCGACTTGAGGGCTTCTAGCATATCGACCTTTCGGAGATAGTGATTGACAAAAAAACCGAGTATGGTCAAGATGACACCAACAGCTAAAACTGGGATTAAGTACACTTCCCAACCGACCTGTGGTTGAAAACGGAAGGTTCCTGGTGCTATCATTTGAATTAAAAATTGATGGAGATAATAACCAGATATTAGGCCTAAAATCATTCCAACCAGTGACAGTATGATGGTCTCTCGATAGATATAAAGGGTCACTTCTTTATTGTGAAAACCAAGGACCTTTATGGTTGAGAGTTCACGAATTCTTTCAGCAACATTGATATTGGTCAAATTATAGAGGATCACAATAGCTAATAGCACTGATACCAGCACCAAAATTGCCATGGTTTGGTTAAGGGAACTGGCAAAACTTTCAAAGAGTTGGATAGTAGAAGCATTTTGAACGACACCATTGACAGCTGCCTGCTCCATAAATTCTCCTGCAACTCTTTCAGTATTGCCTTCACTTTTATCCTTGAGTTGGACAAGATAGGTATTCATCTTAGGAGTTTGACCATAAATTTTCTCATAGGTTGCTTGGTTCATATAAACAAAGTGCCCTACATAATGCTCGGTAATAGCTCCTACTTTAAAAGTTTTTCCATCGATTGTAAAGTTGTCTCCAACGGAAACTCCTGCCAACTGGGCTAATTTCTCTGTCAGAACAACTCCTCTAGATAAATCAAGTTTTTCCCCATTATTTTCTAAAAGTACAAATGGGGACAGGTCATCCTTATCTGTCGCCAAGATGGTCACTGTCTGAATTACAGCCTTGACGGAATACTTTTCCTCCACCTGCTTAGAGTATATCAAACGATAATTCTCTACGTCATCACTTTTCAATTTTTGTTCTAACTTGCTCTTATCAGAATCAGAGGCCCGAGTATTAACAGAAAGAACCATCTGATATTGTTGCAGGTCATTAAACTGCCTACTAGCTACTCCAACCACAGAAGATTGAATACCAAGCCCTGCAAAGAGGAGAGCCACTGAACCTGCAACCCCAAAAATTGTCATTAACATACGCTGCTTATAGCGAAAGATATTACGAGCCGTAACCTTTTGAGTAAAGCTCAAGCGTGACCAGATAAATGTGATGCGTTCTAAGAGAATTTTAGAACCCTTGACTGGAGGCTTAGGTAATAATAATTTCGCTGCTTCTTCATGCAACTCTCTACGAGATACAAGGTAGGCTGGTAGGACACTAGCTAGCAAGCTTAAGCCTATAGCCAAGCAACTATAGGTCCAGTAGAAATACTGCTGACTCTCACCAACAATCATTCGCTCAGTGATGATATGGGAGATTGTAGGTGCTAGGATATAATGGCCAATCAGAATTCCTAGAAGGGTTCCAAATGTTCCAGCTACTAGACCATATATCACAAACTTGGCGATAATATCTCTGCTACGGTAGCCTAGAGCTTTAAAGATACCAGCATTGGTTCTTTCCTCGTCTACAAAACGAGTCATGGTAGTAAAGGTCACCATGGCTGCAACAACATAGAGAACGACTGGAAAAATATTGCCAACTGCCCGAATGCTCATGGCTGAATTACTATACATGAGATAGCCTTGGCCGGTAGGAGAGCTTTTTCGATTGTATACATGATAGGTTGGCTCTGTCAGAGCATTCAACTCATCCTGACTGGTCTGCCATTTAGCCTTTTCCTCAGTAAAATCCTTTTCAGCTTGGCTTAGTTTTTCCTTTTCTTGTTTCAATTGTTCTTTGGCTTCTTCTATCTGACTAGATGCTTGACTTTTGTAGGGTTCTGGTAGTTGGCTTAACTGGGCCTCTTGACCTTTAAGCCTACTTTCGATTTCTTGTAAACGTTTCTTGCCAGCTGTTAAGTTACTCTCCGCCTCATCCAGTTTTTTCTTCCCGTCGTCTAGTTTTTCTTGAGATTCCTCTTTGATTTTCTTTAAACGGGCTTGACCATTATCAGCAACTAGTTCCTTTAGAGTCTCCTCTTCTTCCTCTAGCTTCTTTTCGTAATCACTGGAAAAAGGATTGATATCTGTCAAACTAGTAAAATGAAGGCGGGCAATCGTGTAAACAGAGCTCTTAAAGATATCTTTTGTTACAACTCCATAGGCTGATAAGTTCCCATTACCACTGGCTGAACTCCCCATATCCGTCTTTGAAAAAATATCTGGAGAGTGGATAAAGCCTGTAATGGTATAACTTTCCCGCTTCAACTGAGAATTGCTAGCATTCTTTTGGCTCAGATGAATGACTTGACCAATCTGATAGCGATCTTTCCAAAAGTCCGCCAAGGCCAATTCATCCTCTTGCTCAGGCAATCTACCTTGAGTCACCTCAAATTTTGAAATATTTTCGGTTTTAGAAAAAATCCGTATGGCTTCTTGACTACCTTCTAGAGTCAAATCCGTCATATAACCAAATTCGACATCTACTCCTGATAGAGTTTGCAATTCTTCCTGATCTGCCTGATCTAGACCATAATCTGCTATGACAGTAATATCAGCCAGATTGGCTTTTTGAATATAATCCCATGCTGTTCGCTCCATATTTGGACTGGCTACCTTGAGACCGACCAAAGCCAAGGAACCCAACATCATCAAGGTCAGTATAGAGAGAAAGCGTCCCTTTGAACCTTTGAAAGACTGGAGCAGATCTTTCCAATATGTCTTTCTTTTCATCTCAGTACTCCAAATCATCAATATCCTGTGGTTGAGGATTGATAACAACACTCTTGACACCAGCATCGTGCATCTGAATCACGCGATCAGCTATAGGAGCTAGGGAAGCATTATGCGTTACGATGATAACGGTGGCCCCTTTTTTACGTGACATATCTTGAAGAATCTTTAGAACCTGCTTACCAGTCTGGTAGTCCAAAGCTCCCGTTGGTTCATCACAGAGGAGAATTTTAGGATTTTTAGCCACCGCTCGAGCAATGGAGACCCGTTGTTGTTCACCACCTGACAGCTGGGCTGGAAAATTATTGAGACGGTGTCCTAAGCCAACATCCTTTAGAACCTGTTCTGGATTCAAGGCATCAGCAACAATTTCTGAAGCTAGCTCAACATTTTCCTTAGCAGTCAAGTTAGAAACCAAGTTGTAAAATTGAAAGATAAAGCCAACGTCATCTCTACGATAGTTAGTTCTCTGATGAGAAGTGAAATTCGAAATATTGGTTCCATCAACCCAGACTTGTCCCTCATCATTGGTATCCATTCCACCAAGAATATTCAAAACTGTTGACTTCCCTGCTCCAGATGCCCCGAGAATAATGACTAGTTCTCCCTTTTCAATCTCGAAGTTGACATCTCGATTAGCTACGATTTCTGTATCTCCAGTATGATACCTCTTATAGCTGTTTTTCATTTCAATATAAGCCATCCTATCTCCTCCTCTTCCCCTATTTTCATCTTTATTATAACTCTTCTGAGAATAAAAGCAAATATAAGATAGAAAAGAGAGAACACTTTGGTTCTCTCTACTTTGATTTACACTATATTTTAACAATCACTTGTCACCTTAAAGTGTAGACGGTATTCCCCTAGAATATCTCCGTTTTCAGCCTTAACGACAACTCGAACTGGATCCCCTTCACGAACACTTGGAATCACTGTAGCAATACCATTATCTGATACACTTGCTGTTACAGTTGGTGCTTGGTCTTCTTTAGCTTCTAGATAATAGTCAGTCAAGCCAGGGTTAAAGTTTGTCAAATCTTTTCCATCTACTTGGATTTGAGCTTGAGCTTTCTTAGCTGCAGCTACTTGTTTAGAGAAGATTTGAATTTCTGTAATGGAAGTCCCCCATTTACCATCTGGTCTAACCATACGGATACGAACCGCATAGGTATTGACTTTATCAAAGCTAAAGTGAGTCATTTCTCCAGCTCTCACTTGATCTGGAGCTTTAAGATTTGTCACTTGTTTCCAGTTATTGTCATCGTTAAAGACGTGTTCTTCACTAGCTACAAAGCTTTGATTCTTAGGAACTGTTGGAACATCTGTTCCTACATAGTATTCGATGACATAAGACTTAGGTGCACCAACACCGTGGTCTTCGTGGAAGGCAACATTGAGGTTGTCAACCGAACGTTTAGACAGGATACCAGAATCACCAAAGAGGATTCCCACTGATGCTTCACTTGTACGTTTCCAGTTTGTCCAGCGGTTTGCCGGTTGATCATTAAATGAGATTAGTTTGTCATTGACATTGGCTACCGAGTCACTTGGATTTGAATCTGATGCAAAGGCAAGTGGCAATTCTGAACCTGTCCATTGGTCAGAAATGTTTGCACCAGTTTCTGTCTGAGCAGACACACGAACATGAAGCTTGGTTGGTAACAGAGTACCTTCCACATGCCCTGTCACTGTATAGCTGCCTTCATTTGCATTTTGGCTTGGGTCAATTGCGTCCCAAGTTACCTTAGCTGAAGATACTTGGCCATTTGAGTGGTAAGTACGGACGCTTTCTGGTAGTTGAGGTGCTTCTGCAACTGGAGTTGTTGTAGTCACTTCTTCGACTGCAATGATACCTTCTACAGAAACTTTAGCATGAGCTTCATCTGCAATTCCTTCTACTTTACCTAGAACATCAAAGCTATGGTATTTAGCAAGGTCTTCCATAGCAACTGCTTGCCAAGTCACCTTGTGAACTTTTGGAAATCCTTTATCGTACTCTACCGTTACTGTATCAGGTAGACTTGGTTCTTGGTTCAAACCTGTCACGACGCTAACTGGACGAATGGCTTTGACAACCTTATTTTCAGTATTTGCCTGAATGTTCAAGTCAATCTGACCTTCAGCTCCTTCAAATTGAGCTTTCAAAGTTACTTGACCAGGTTTGTGCAATTCAAGCATGCCTTTACGAACGGCTACGTCTCCCTCACCTGATGTAGAGAAGGTTACCTTGTCGGCTTTCAAGACTGCCTGAGTACCATCTTGATAGTGAGCAAATACCTTGATGCCTACTGTTTGGTCTTCTTTCAGTGCATCTGCATTTTCTACTTCTAGGCTCAAACCTTCAATCTGCGGAGCTTCTTGTAAGAATCGGATAGCATACGTTTGAAGTGCTCCACCATCATTTGGTTGAACATAAATGCTTGCACGCATACCATTTGCTTCGTTAGCTTGAATAACTGTTACTTGAGCATTTTCAGCTAAAGCTTTGACTTCAGGTAAAGCAGTTCCATAAGCAAGTTTATGGTATAGAACTGGATGGTCAGTTGAGAGACCTTCTACTGTTTGGTCTGCTACTGTTACAGTCGGTACTACTGGACCATCAGCTTGACCTTCGGCAACTACGAATGTAGCAGCGATTTCATCATCACCTGAAATTCCTTTAACGAGAATGCGAGAACCTGGGATAGCTAGTTTAGCTTGATCTTCAGCTGCAACTTCCCACTTATCAAGGTCATAACTTCCTACAGTACCGTCTGATAATACATAGGTAACAGATGGATCAACCGTACTCAGATCTGTACTCGGTGCAATTCTCTTAACTACAGGCAATTCTGCTTCGAGTGCCAAGACTTCAACACGCGCTTCTACATCGCGACCATCTGCCACACCTTTCACAGTCACAATACCTGGTTGGTTGACATCAACTGCTGACCATTCTACTGGAAGTTTTGCACGACTGCTATCACTGTAGATAAATCCTACTTTTGAAGGCATTTTCGCTGCTTGACCAATAACTGTACGAACTTTAGGAACCTCTGTACCTAAAACAGTCTTTTCCTCTTGGTCTTTCTTACCTGTGAAAATGGTTGTTTGACCAGATTTCAAGAAATCAGAGTGAGCAGTCAAGGTGAATTTACCTGCTTGCTCAGTTGATTTAACAATCACAACACCCTTACCATTAAAGGCCTTGCGAATCCATGAACCGTCTGCTTGTTCTTTGTAACGTTCACGACTGGCTTGTTCTCCGTTGTCTACACCGACAATCTGACCTTGTCCATGCAACTGGAAGCGAACAAGGTTATTGGCAGTAGGAACTACGTTACCCTTACTGTCAATAATTTCGTAATAGATATAAGTGAGGTCTTTTCCGTCAGCTGCGATAGCATTTTCTTCTTTGACCAAACGAACCCCTGCAGGTTCGCCAGCAGTCACAATCTTATCACGAGCAATAATATTTCCAGCTTCATCACGAGCTACTGCTTCCAAAGTACCAGCTTCAAAAGCAACCTTCCATTCAAGGTAAAGTTCATTCGGTTTAGCACCTTCTTGGTAAGTACGTCCATCACTTGTTTGTTTTTTAGTAAATGTCTTCTTGCCTAGAGTATTACCATTCAAGAATAGTTCTACACTTTCAGCGTTAGAATAGGCACGGACTGGAATATTACCATCTGCATCCGCTACATTTTCTTTTAGGGTAGGATTTTCCCAGTTCCAGTGAGGAAGCAAATGAACCATTGGTTTCTTCTCAGCAGAAACCCATTGGCTTTGATACAAGAAGTAGTCATGTTTTGGAATACCAGCTGTATCTACGATACCAAAGTACGAGCTTTTAACTGGTGTGTGGTTTTGGTTATGCCATGGAGTAGGTTCACCGATATAGTCCGTACCTGTCCAGATGAACTGACCTGCATAACCAGCATTGTCACGGTCAAAAGTCCAAGATGCTGTAGCTGTTTTACCCCAACCAACACGGTCATTACCGTAGTCTGATTGCTCGTAATGACGGTAAGCCTGATTGCTGTGTACTAATTCACGTTCTGGGCGGAAATAACTTCCACGTGTACGAGTAGCTGAGGAAGTTTCAGATCCGTAAATCAACCAATTTGGATGTTTCGCACGAAGTTTCTTGTAGTTGTCTTCTGAATAGTTAAATCCAACGGCATCAAGTTCATTGGCAATCTTTTCATGGTCACCACTACCATCACCAAAACGGAACTTATCTGCTCCCATAGTGACATAGCGTGTCTTATCAACAGCCTTAATAACTTGAACCAAGCGTTTAACAGTTGCTAGAGAACGAGGTTTTCCGTCTGCTTCACCGATTTCATTACCGATAGACCACATAACGATAGCAGGGTTGTTCTTTCCTCGTTCAACCATGGTACGAAGGTCAAAATCAGACCATTTTTCACCTTTTTTAGCGTCTGGGTGAGTAGCATCTTTGTCAAAGAAGCGACCGTAGTCATACTGTTTCTTACCACCATACCAAGTATCGAAAGCTTCTTCTTGGACCAACAAACCAAGCTCAGCAGCGATTTGTAAAGTTTGCTCACTAGCTGGGTTGTGAGTTGTACGGATAGAGTTTACACCCATATCCTTCATTTGTTTCAGACGACGGTATTCTGCCTTATAGTTTTCTTCAGCTCCAAGAGCTCCATGGTCATGGTGAAGAGAAACCCCATGGAATTTAATGCGTTCACCATTCAAAGAGAAGCCTTCATTTGGTGTCCAGTTATAGTAACGGTAACCAAACAAGTCCTTCTTAGCATCGACCAATTGACCATCACGATAGACACGTGTCACCAATTCGTAAAGGGCAGGCTTGTCGCTATTAACTGTCCAAAGTTTTGGTTTGTCAACTTGTAAAATAGCATTCAAGCTAGCTGTTTGATGAGCTTTCAAGACTTGACTAGCTGTACGAACTAGGTCAGTTACTGCTTGACCATTACGTTCAATGATTTGATACTCAGCAAGAATTTCATGATCTTTATCATCAGTATTGACGATCTTACTTGTTACATGAGTATCTACCTTACCATTTTGTTGTTTTTCAAGGTCTGGAGTTAAGATAGTTGTTCCATTTTTCTCAGTATGGACCTTATCTGTGACTTGAAGGGTAACATCACGGTAAATCCCGCTTCCTGAGTACCAACGGCTACTTGGTTGTTTGTTGATGGCATGCACTGCTACGACATTCTCGCGACCGTCTTTATGGAGATAGTCAGTGATGTCATATGAGAATTGGTTGTAACCATTTGGATAGTGACCAACTAGCTGTCCATTTACATAAACCTGAGAATCCATGTAAACCCCATCAAATGTGATACGAACATTCTTATTGAGGTCTTCTTCATCGAGTTTAAAGGTCTTACGATACCAAGCATCACCACCATTAAGTTGCCCACCTTCGTTTTGGGCAGGTGAGTTATGGTCAAAGTCATTGTAGATACTCCAGTCATGAGGAAGGTCTAATTTCTTCCAACTAGAAACATCGGCATCTGGCTTGACTGCATCTTTAGCATTGGCGTTGAGCTTGAAATGCCAGTTTTGGTTGAATTCTCTTTCTCGATGATCAATCAATAGGTTTACCCCTCCTTGCTCTTTTTTCTTCTTTTGTCCTAATCTTTACTCATATTTTATACAAATAAAATAGATACATCAATAGTTTCTTGTAAAAAGCATACTTGAGACTATGATTCCTAAAATTAGTAGAAAATTATGAATACAAATAACTGTCTTAAGGTATTGTTTGACAGAATTGCTAAATCATATACAAAATAAAAGGTTGTTTATCTGTGTAAAACAACCTTTTAAAATATTCATTACTAATATATTTTAAGAGCCAAGACGAACATGCTACTCCGAAATATAAATGACAAACCCATCTTTCAAGATGACATACTGTCCATCCTCCATCTGGCAATAACTCGCTAAATCAACTGAATCTCTATCTATAATATAATTCTCAGGAGACTGGTTGAAGATGGCTTGAACTTCTTTTCCTTCGTAGTTCCACGTTAATGCTAGAACATCTGGCTTCACTTCTTCTAGCTTATAAGTTCCATGCTGAATAATACTGGCAACTTCTTTACGGAGCTGTATCAATTGCTTCATGAAGTTTAGCATGTCATTATCCTCAGACACACGGTCCCAAGGCATGACTCGGCGGCAATCAGGGTCTGGCCCGCCAATCAGCTCCAACTCCGTTCCGTAATAGATACAAGGAGTCCCTTTTTGAAGATAGAGGAAGGTTAAAGCCGCCTTAACATGCTGCACATTTCCTTTGGCAGTCGTGAGGATACGCTCTGTATCATGAGAATCTAAAAGGTTAAACATCACCTCTAAGATTTGCTGCTTGTAGTACATTGACTGGCTGTTGATTTCTGAAATGAACCGCTCCGTCTTTTTAGTCTGACGCAAGAAATAGTCCTTGATACTTTCAGAGAGTGGATAGTTCATAACTGCATGGAACTCATCCCCTTGTAACCAAGGCTGAGACGTATGCCAGATTTCACCCAAGATGTACAAATCAGGCTTTTTAGCGAGAACTGCCTTTCTGAAATCTCTCCAGAACTCATGATCAATTTCATTGGCAACGTCCAAACGCCACGCATCGATATCAAAATTCTCAATCCAGTAGATCGCAACACTTAAAAGAAACTCTTTGACTTCAGGATTGGCTGTATTTAACTTAGGCATATAGCTGGCAAAGGCAAAGGTATGGTATGGCAATTCTCTTGGATTCTGAAGTTTATCCTCTGTAACTGGAAATTCTTGAATATGGAACCAATCTTTATAAGGAGAATTTTCTCCATTTTTTAGAACATCCTGCCATTGGACAGATTGATAACCGATATGATTAAACACAGCATCTAACATGATCTTGATGCCACGTTTGTGAGCTTCTTCGACTAGATTACGAAAGACTTCCTTATCTCCAAAGTGACGGTCAATTTCAAAATAATCCGTCGTATCATACTTGTGATTGGTCGTTGCTTCAAAAATCGGACATAGATAAAGTCCAGTGATTCCCAAATCTTTAAGATAGTCTAAATGGTCAATAATCCCTTGTAAATCTCCACCAAAAAAGTCATCCCTATTAGGTGCAATGGCAGCATCCCACTCTCGAGCTCCATCTGGAGTTAGATTAGAATTTCCATTCGCAAAGCGTTCTGGGAAAATCTGGTACCAAACGGTATTTGAAACCCAGCTAGGAACCTGACATCCGTCGATTTCGTGAATATAAGGAAGCTTAAAGCCATTTCCTTCCGAATCCAAGTTTTCTTGAGTATGTTCCACACAACCCTTATCACCATAGAAGACACCCTGACCTTCCTTATCAAGAAGTTCAAAGAGGTACTGAATGCGTGCAAAATTAACTGATACTGTAACCTGCCAATAATCAAATAAAGCGTCTGATGTCACTTTAGTCATTTCTTTCTTGGCTTCATACTTATCCTCAATAAAAATAAAGGGATCCCCATAGTGCAAAATAACTCGCTGGACATCATCTTTCTTGGTTCTAATTCGGATATGCAACTGATCTTCTTTATACAGATAAGCATACTCTGATTCTGGTCTATGATAAATGGCTGTTAATTCCATGTCTTGTCTCCTAAAATCAATAAAACGCAAACGTTTTCATGAATAATAGAACTAGTATACTATTTTAAGACTTAAATTGCAATACTTTAATAAAGTCGACAATAAAACACCCCAAAAGTTAAGCTTTTAATTTAACTTTCGAGGTGTGACTAAGAGTTTACTTATAATTAAAAGTTTCCCCAGCCAACTTATCGGCTAACTTGGGAAAGAGGCTATAAAATTTATGAGCTAAATGGAGCAAGATTGGAAGATTTAGTTCCCGTTTGTTTTTTCCTATGGTTTTGACAATCTTTCTAGCTACTGCATCTGGCTCGAGTAGGAAACGGTCAACCGATTTGAGGTAGCTCCCATCTGGGTCTGCCTGGTCAAAAAATCCTGTACGGATAGGACCGGGATTAACCGTCGTCACATAGACACCATAGGGCATGAGCTCAAGGCGAAGAGCATTTGAAAAACCGATAGCCGCAAACTTAGTCGCTGAATAGAGACTAGACTTGCCAGTCGCTATCAATCCTGCCATGCTGACGATATTGATGATATGTCCTTTTCGGATTTCCTTCATACGAGAAGCAACCAACCGAGACAGATTCATTAAAGCAAAGGTGTTGACTTCAAACATTTGATGAATGTCTTGATCAGAAATTTTGTCAAAATCTTCAAAAATTCCGTATCCAGCGTTGTTAATCAAGACATCAATCTTGCCATAACGCTGATAGAGTTCAGCAACTAGTTCTTCTATGGCTTGAACGTCGGTAATATCAATTTCAATCAATTCTGCCTGAGGATGATTTCCGTATAACTGAACTAGTTTTTCCTTATTTCTACCTAGCAAAATGAGTTGGTCTTGAGGCAAGAGTTTGACCATTTCTTGGGCTAGACCACCGCTAGCACCTGTAATGAGAATAGTAGACATACTTTTCCTTTCTCAATCTTCTAGATTTCCACTTCTTCCAAGTCTTTAACCACATGGACATTTTCAAAAATCGTTGCAGCATCTTTCTTAAGCCGGCTGATATCTTTTGAAAGAAAACGGGCGCTGATATGGTTGAGCAAGAGTCGTTTGGCTCCCGCTTCTGTTGCCACCTGAGCAGCCTGCATATTGGTTGAGTGGCCATGATTGCGGGCAATTTTCTCATCACCTTTGCCATAAGTGGATTCATGTACAAGGACATCTGCATTGACAGCCAAACGTACACTGGCATTGGTTTTTCGAGTATCACCCAGGATAGTGATAATCTTACCTGGACGTGGCGCTGAGATATAGTCTGAAGCCTTGATCTCGGTGCCGTCTTCTAGGACTACATCCTGCCCGTTTTTGATTTTACCAAAAAGCGGTCCAAATGGTACGCCGGCAGCTTTGAGTTTTTCAGCATCCAAGGTCCCTTCTAGGTCCTTTTGCATAACACGATAACCAACGCAGAAAATAGTGTGATCCAACTCTTCTGCATACACAGTGAATTTATCTGTTTCGAGAATTTTCCCTAGAGAATCTTGGTCAAACTCATGAAAATGAATGCGATAAGGCAAACGAGAACCAGAGACACGCAAACTAGTCAAGACAAATGACTTAATGCCTTGGGGACCATAGATTTCCAAATCCGTCTGCTCTTCATTGGCTTGAAAGGCACGACTAGAGAGAAATCCTGGCAAACCAAAGATATGGTCTCCATGCAAGTGTGTGATAAAGATTTTGCTGACCTTCCGTGGTCGAATCGTGGTTTCCAGAATGCGATTTTGCGTTCCTTCTCCACAATCAAAGAGCCAAACTTCGTTAATCTCGTCCAAGAGTTTCAGGGCGAGACTTGAAACGTTGCGGGCTTTAGAGGGCTGACCAGCCCCCGTTCCTAAAAATTGAATATCCATTCGATACTTTCTAATTAATCAATATATAACATAGCGGTGCGGTTTTCCGAGCGGTAATAAAGTTTACCGCTAAAAGATTTAGCTTCTTGTTGCAAATCCTCTTGACTATAGCCTTTGAGACGCTTGCGACCATCTGCCAAGCTTTCCAAATCTGTCAAGGCTGTGAGTTTTTCCACGTTAACAACTTCCTCTTCTCCGATTGCCTTCATGTAAATCTTTCCAGACTCCTCAAAGACTAGTTGATGAGGGAAGATTTGCGCAATCTCAAAGAGTAATTCATCTGTAATTAGCTCCTCAGCTTCTGAGAAAATCCGACCTAGTCCTTCTCTCTCATAGCAGAAACCAAATGATTTGCCTGATAGATTAAGGCGAATAAAGGGCTTGGTTTCTAGAGTGAAACTTGGATCAGCATTGTAGAGATTCAGTTCCTGACTGACTTCTGCAAAATAATCTGTTGCAGCCTGAGGACTCTTTTTCTGGTAAAGCTCTGCAAAGTAGGCATTAACCACGCTTGGTGGAGGTGTGATGAGAGCTAGCTGCTCCTCTTCAGACCTACCGGCTAAAATCTGGTCCAGATAGACCTTGTCTAGACTTGTATAGCCACCATACTTGAGTGCCAAAGTTTTTATATCAGTCATAAAATTCTTCTAATCTCCATTTATTTTTCTCAGAAATGTATCCTCTAATGACTTCGCCGTCATCTTGATAGTCCCGTTCTTCAAGAATCGCGACACTTTCTAAGTCGTGAATCTTGTAGGACTTAGAAAAAGGCACGCGTAGCGTAAAGGGTTCAAAAATATCCTTAATCTTATCCAGCAATAAAGCCTGCAACTGTTCTCGACTATCCTTAGATTTAGCAGAAATCAGAGCGTAAGGCGTTTGAGTAGGAGTAAAGTCCTCCACCAAATCTGCTTTATTATAAAGGGTCAAGTGAGGAATATCCTCCATGTCCAAATCTTTCATGATGGAGAGGACCGTTTTTTCATGTTCCTCATGGTAAGGATTGCTAGCATCGATGACATGGACCAGGAGATCTACATGCTTGCTTTCTTCCAAGGTCGACTTGAAACTGGACACCAACTCTGTCGGTAGGTCTTGGATAAATCCAACAGTATCTGTCAAGGTTACCTGTAGATTGCCCCCCAGATGGATGCTTTTAGTTGTTGCATCTAGAGTTGCAAAAAGCTCATCCGCTTCATACTGAGTCTTGCTGGTCAAAGTATTCATAATAGTTGACTTCCCAGCATTGGTGTAACCAATCAAACCAATCTTAAAGGTACTTGACTCCAAACGTTTTTCTCGAACTGTCGCTCGATTTTTCTCAACCACCTTGAGTTGACGTTCGATATCTGTAATCTGGTTGCGAACACTACGACGATTAAGCTCCAGCTGACTTTCACCTGGACCACGTGAACCAATTCCCCCTGCCTGACGGCTGAGCATAATCCCCTGACCAACCAAACGAGGCAAGAGATACTTGAGTTGTGCAAGATGAACTTGGAGTTTCCCTTCATGGCTTCGAGCTCTCATAGCAAAGATATCTAAAATCAACTGCATACGGTCAATGACCTTGACACCTAAGACTTCCTCTAAATTGACATTTTGTCGAGGTGTCAGACGGTTATTGACGATGACAGTCGTGATTTCTTCTGCTTCCACCATTTGAGCAATTTCTTCCAACTTACCAGACCCAACAAAGGTCTTAGAATCGTATTTTTCTCGTTTTTGTCTGTAGCTATCCACTACAACTGCTCCAGCTGTCTTGGCTAAACTAGCCAGCTCTTCCATGGAGAGGTCAAAATTATCCATACCCTGGAGTTCAACTCCAATCAGCAGGACTCGCTCCTCTTTTTTCTCCGTTTCAATCATTTAAAAACTCCTCAATCTGGCTTAAAATGCGGTCTTTTACACCAGATTCTCCTATCTGATAAAAGGTCACCTGCATGCGATTGCGGAACCAGGTTAGCTGGCGCTTGGCAAATCGACGAGTCGCCTGCTTGAGACTCTCGCTAGACTCCTCCAAACTTTGCTCCCCCCGAAAATAGGGAAATAGTTCCTTGTAGCCAATGCCTTTAGCAGCCTGTACATCTGGATAATGGTCAAACAGCCACTTGGCTTCATCCAATAGTCCAGCCTCAAACATCAGGTCCACTCGGTGATTGATACGCTCATAGAGTTGACTACGCTCATCATCCAAGCAAATAATCAGTGCTTCATAAGGGCTATCCTGATTTTTCAAGTCTTGACCAAAATGGTCTATTTCCAAGGCACGCATGGCACGACGACGATTAAACTGGGGAACTTCAAGACCTGCTTGCTCTAGGAGTTGGGCTAACTCCTCATCTGAAAAAGGCTCTAGACTAGCACGATAAGCTAAAATGTCCTCATGTGGTGTCTCTCCACCTAAATGATATCCTTCTAGCAGACTTTGGATATAAAGTCCTGTCCCACCAGCAATAATAGCAAGTTTACCACGACTTTGAATATCCTCGATGGCTGCCTTGGCTTCTGAAACAAAATCAAAAGCCGAGTAAGACTCGGTTACATCTCTCACATCAATCAAATGATGAGGGACAGTTGCCTGCTCCTCCGGACTAGCCTTGGCAGTCCCAATATCTAGGCCTCGGTAGACTTGTTGGCTATCTCCACTAACTACTTCTCCATTAAATCGCTGAGCAACTTCAATGGCAAGTGCAGTCTTTCCAACAGCTGTTGGACCAACAATCACAATTATTTTTGTTTTCATCGTTTTTCCTTGAAAAATTCCCATTTTTTCGTTACTATTATTATATCACAAAATGTACAGGCAGAAAAATGCTATTTCTTGAGCTATTTCCGTCTGATTTATAAATAAAAGGAGGAAGACTCATGGCTAAAGGATTTGCTAAAGGTCTCGTAACAGGTGTTGCAGGAACTGTTGCTGCTGTTGCAGGTGCAGTATACGCATTTAAAAAACAAGTGATTGAACCAGAAGAACAAAAAGCAGCTTTCATCGAAGAAAACCGTAAAAAAGCAGCTCGCCGTCGCGTATCACGTTAATAAACAAAAAAGAAGTTGGAAATTCCAACTTCTTTTTATGTTCTTAAATTGCCAAGTCAAACTTCAACTGTGGCTTGACTGGATCATAATCAACCAGCTCAAAATCCTCTGCTTTAATATCAAAGAAGTTGGTCTTGTCTGGTACATTCAAGACCAAACGTGGTTGGCAATTTGAAGGTTCACGACGGAGCAATTCCTGAGCTTGCTCAAATTGATTGTCGTAGATGTGAAGATTGTTGATAAAGTAGAAGAACTTCCCAACCTTCCAGCCAAAATGTTTAGCAATCATCATCTGAAGCGCCACATACTGCATAGCATTAATGTGGTGAGCTACAAGCATATCGTTAGAACGCTGGGTCAAGGTCGCATCCAGATAGATGTCCCCATCTACACGACGGACATCAAACATGGTCTGGAAGGCACATGGAAGAAGGCCGTCTGTTTCCTCAAAAGCTTGGTAATCCCAGAGAGAGATGATATTGCGACGATTCCAAGGATTGGCTTCTAACTGTTTGAGAATCTTGTTAATAATGTCGTGCTTTTTAACAACAGCCCCGTAACGCTCACCGATTGTCCCTGTATCTCCCACTTCCCAGTCATTCCAGTAGTGAACATTGTACTTGTCATTGAGAATTTCTAGGCTATTGGACTGGTCTTGATAGATCCAAAGCACTTCTTTGATAGCTGATTTGATAGCAATTGGACGCAAGGTCGTGATTGGAAATTCACCCTTGGACAAATCATACTCCGCAAAAGCACCTGTAATGTACTTGGAGTTAGCTACTGTTCCATCCTTATACTTGGGACGAGCTTGTTCTGAAAAGACACCTTCATTGAGAATTCGCTCAATATTTTCTTTAAAAATCTTATCTGCTTTTGTCATTTACTCTCTCCTCAACGTTTTTTCTTAACTAGTATAGCATAAAAAAAGAAAGGAGGAAAATCACTCGCTTCAAGATAGTGATTTTCTCCTTCTTTTGTTTCTTATTGCAAGACAAGTGATGCTGCTCCAATCACTCCAGCGTCATTTCCTAGAGTTGCAAGAGCTAATTTCGTTGTTGTACGAACTTGTGGGAAGGTATTTTCATCATAAACTTTTTGCACGCCTTGGAGAAGGAATTCCCCCGCAGCTGAAACTCCACCACCGATTACAATCGTTGATGGATTTAGGATAGAACCGATGTTGGCACATGCAATACCCAAGTAACGTGAGAAGTTACGATAAACAATCAAGGCAAGGTCGTCTCCTTCTTTTGCAAGGTCAAAGACAGTTTTGGCTGTTACTTCTTCACCGTCGTCGATCAAGCGTTTCAAGGCCGCATCGCCTTCGTATTCATCTGCATAACGACGAGTCAAGTTGACAATCCCTGTTGCAGAAGCAACTGTCTCAAGACAGCCTTTTTTACCACAGGTACATGCGATTGGTTGGTCAAAGTCAACAGTGATGTGACCAAGCTCACCAGCAGCACCAGCAACACCGTGGAGCAATTTGCCTTCTGCCACGATACCGCCACCAACACCTGTACCAAGTGTCATAAAGACAACGTCTGGTTGGTTTTCACCAGCCCCCATCCAACGCTCACCAAGAGCCGCTACGTTGGCATCATTATCGATGAAGAATGGAATACCCAAGGCTTTTTCAATCTTTTCTTTGATTGGTTGAAGAGTTTTCCAGTTGAGGTTGTAGGCTCCGATAACAGTTCCATTTTCACGGTCAACTACACCAGGTGAACCCATACCAATCCCTTGGAAATCCGTAGCTGACAATCCAAGCAAGTTCAAACGATGTTGAATTGATTCAATCATATCGTCTACGATATGGCTTCCTTCATCCAAAATGTTAGTCTTAATAGACCATTTTTCTTGGATTTCTCCTTCTTGAGTTAAAATTGCAAACTTGACAGAAGTTCCACCAAGGTCAATCCCAATAATCTTTTGACTCATCTTTTTCTCCTTTATATTTATTAATGGAAATGCTTACAGACATAGTATAACAAAATCGTTAGATTTGTGCAAAGCTTTGCATTACCTTTCCAGATTATTTCTACTCTATGGTTTCCACAAACCAGAAGCATCTACATAATAGCGTCCACCATCCACTCGCTCATTCTTAGCCATTTTACCATCCGATTTCAAATAGTAATTTCCTTGCCATGCATTGCGAGCATAAGATCCATCTGATTTCAAGTAATACCAGGCTTGGTAAGAAGAATCATAGACCCACTCACTCTGAGCCATTTTCCCATTTGACTTGAGGTAATATGAACCTTGCCAAGTATTATGCGCATAAGCTCCATCTGATTTGAGGTAATACCAAGCTTTGTAGTAAGAATCATAAATCCATTCACCCTGAGCCATCTTACCATCTGATTTGAGATAGTAACTTCCCTGCCAAGCATTACGTGCATAAGATCCATCTGATTTAAGGTAATACCAGGCTTGGTAATAGTTATCGTATACCCACTCATTCTCAGCCATTCTTCCATCTGACTTGAGATAGTAAGCACCCTGCCAAGTATTTGTTACTGGTTTCCCATTTTCAGAAAAATAGTACCAAGATCCATTCTGACGAACCCAGCCACTTTCAGCTGCTACACTTGAGGTAGGTGCTGCACTATTTGGTGCTACATTGGTGTTAGCTTGTGATGTACTCGACTTTTTCTCTTTTAAAACACCCTTAGGCGCATTCTTCGATTCACAGGCAATCCCATCATGATCCTTATCTAGAGTAGTAGAATACCCTGGTTCTCCCTTATGAATATCTGCATAACCATTCTCCCAAGCTTCCTTACAGCTTGAAAAATGGATACTTTCATCTGCCACAACTGGATGTAAAAACAAAGCTAGAGCAGGTAAAGAAGCTAGACCAAGTTTTAATAAATGAAGTTTGTTCATGATTTCCTCCTAAAATTATAATATTAATCTCGATATTATTTTATCAAACTTATTTCAGCAATTCAAGAAAACTTCTAGTTATTTCTGCAAACTCTTTTAGTTTTGCCCTATTCAAGATATGAGGGCCGTCAGGGATAATCTGAAATTAAGAATCTGGCAACAGTTGTTGAATACCTTCCATAACCTTTAGATTAGGCTTATCCATGTAAAAATATTAGTTTCATTTAGTTCTCCTTCATTGACAACTCATACAAGCCCCTAACTGCATTACAGCCATAAATAACTTCTGCTTCTTTCAAATCTGATAAAATCAAGACCTTCTCTTCTACCTGCCCACTTTCAAGTAAATGCTGGCGATAAATCCCTGATAAAATGCCAAGAGTACTAGGTGGGGTATAGAGCTTACCATCCATTTTTAAGATTAGATTCCCAATGGAGGTCTCAAGCAATTTTCCATCAGCAGTGTGATAGATGATTTCCTGCTCTCCCACTGTCAAATGTGGTCGGTGTGTCGTCTTAAAGTAGGTAAAGGCCTGCTCCAAATCCGCTTCCTGTAGACAAAGTTTGGCCTGACAAAAGTTAGAGCTAAGTGGTGTCAATACTTGTCGTTCAATTTCAATCTCTCCAGATTTGCTGAGACTGATTCGTATCCGATAATCTTGACAGATGTCACAAGACTGGTACTCCTTCTCTATTTTTTGTCTCAAAACTTCTTGGTCAAATGGAAAGGCAAAATAACGACTAGCCTTTTGCAATCTTTCTAGATGTTGCTTTTCAAAGAGCAATTTTTTCTGGTTGATTTTCCCTGTCGTAATCAGCTGAAAACAAGGCTGTTTTCGATAAAGAACCGCTGCTTTTTGCTGGACTTCACGGTATTCTGACTCCCAAGTACTATCCCAAGTGATGCCACCTCCGACACCATAGATGGCTTGCCCTCCATGCAGTTGAATGGTTCGAATGGCTACGTTGAAAATCCGTCTACCATTGGGAAGTAAGAGTCCAAATGTCCCACAGTAAACTCCTCTGGGTTGGGGTTCCAAGTCCTTGATAATTTCCATGGTCGCTATCTTGGGAGCTCCTGTGATGGAGCCACATGGAAAAAGCGAACGGAAGATTTCTACTAGATCAACATCCGGTCGTAACTGACTCTTGATAGTCGAAGTCATCTGCCACACCGTAGAATACTGCTCCACTTGGCATAAACGCTCCACATGCTCACTACCAACCTCAGAAATACGATTCATGTCATTGCGCAAGAGATCCACTATCATCATGTTTTCTGAACGATTTTTGGGATCCTGTTCCAACCAAGCCGCCTCTTTCAAGTCGTCATCGTTATTCAAACCACGTTTAGTCGTCCCCTTCATAGGACGAGTCGTCAACTCACGACCATTTTGCTCAAAAAAGAGTTCAGGACTCATGGAAATCACTGCCATATCATCATGCTCTACGTAGGCATTATATCCCGCTTCCTGCTCAACCACCATACGATTGTAAATGGCAAAAGGATTAGCACTTAAATTCTGCTTGAGTTGGACAGTATAATTGACCTGATAGGTATCTCCTTGTCTTAAATGATGGTGAATTTGGGCAATCGCCTTTTCATAGTCCTCAGCAGATGTTACTTCCTGCCAATTTGATGGCAAATCCACCTCCTCATAAGTCAGAGGGATACTGGATTTTTCTACACTATCATGAATAGTGAAATAGAGGAGATACTCTCCTAACAAGGGACCTGAGTGTACTGCTAATTTTTCCTCAAAAGCTGGTGCAGCCTCATAGCTGACATAGCCCACCACATAGTAGCCTTGCTCTTGGTAGCTTTCCACTTGTGCTAATAAGTCCGCCACTTGTGCTAAATCTCTGGTTTTTAACTCTTTGATAGGCTGGGTAAAGGTGTATCTCTCGCCCAAAGCCCTAAAATCAATCACTGTTTTTCTATGCATATCCTAAGTATACCATAAATAAGAAGGTCCCTAGAATTTATCTAGTCAGTATTTTTTATCAGATTATCAGGAAATGTTTTAGAATTCTTTATATAATTTAACAAAATAAAAAGGTTCAGCTTATGCTGAACCACTTTTTAATCTGGCACATATTCCAATATATCACCAGGTTGGCACCCAAGTTCTTTACAAATGGCTTCTAGCGTTGAAAAACGTATAGCTTTGGCCTTACCTGTTTTCAGTATTGAAAGATTTGCGGGAGTAATACCTACACGTTCTGCTAAATCTCCTGAACGCATTTTTTTCTTTGCTAATTCGACATCTAGATTAATAACAATCATGTGATAGTCTCCTTTCTCTAAATTGTAAACTCATTTTCTTCTGCAATTTCGTTTGCTTTTTCAAGGACTTTACCAATTGTCCAAACAACGAGAGCAGTAACCATGAAAGTTATATTTAGAAATGAATAACCATTGAGTGTCAAAATACCATCTCCTAGAAATGAGGCAATAAAGAGAGAAAGAGAAATACGATTAGCAAGTTTGACATTATAACTTGTAAAAATCTGTTCATGAATAATATTTTGGAAGAACTGTCTAACACAGAATAGTACAAACAGAATGATAAAGCTATTGATAAAGGACAAAGCACTCACTAGTATTGAAGTATTCACCATATCAGGTTTTAAGGAAATAGTCCCAAGGTTAAATAGGCTAATCTCAGTTACATTGAAAACTGTTAAAAGGATGGATATAACTAAAGATACTCCCAAGATAAAAAGTAGGATATTAATAAAACCTAAAGCAAATGGTAAGTAGGAATTTTTCTTAGACATTAATTTCAAAACCTCGTTTCTAATCTCTACTATATTATACAATATTAGTAAGTATTACGTACATGTATTATGCTACTTTATCTGAAAATTGGTTTTTGATAGAGGTAAGCACCAAGCTAGCAAGAAACAAAAATGCTGCAATCGAGAAGTTAAAAATAATATGAGCTGGGTTAAGAATAAGTTCTGTAATACCTTGGATTGCTCCTACTAGTGTCATTAAAACTGCACCTTTTTTCAAGAATGAAATGGTTGTATCTTCAAAAAAATCGCTTTCCTTAAAGTCCTTAGCAAACTGTTTTAATTTGATAAGGCCATAAGTCAGAAGTGTATTACCAGCAACAAAGGTTAGAACAAAGGCATTAACCCCTCCCCACGCTTCGTAGCCTGACCTTGTTACCTCTCCACCTTCAGGCATTAGTTGGCTGATATCAAATTGACCAAGTAGAAGAACTAAGGAAGCGATACTAAAGAAACTGAGGGTAAAGATTCCGAAATTAGAGCCTAGTGTAACAAGTGATTTAGTAAAGTTTACGATTTTAGTTGATGTAGTTTTTTTCATGATGATTTCCTCTTTTATAAAATATTTTTAGTTTTAGCAACAAATGAGCTCTTTTTGTTACTACTCGAAAACTTATTATTGTTTATCGATATGTCTAGTATAGCATAATTTTTTTGAAATGCAACACTTTTTTATCGTTTTTTGATAATTTTTTTCTTTTATTTAAAAATATCTTTATTTAAGAGCAATTAGACTCCAAATATTAAAGTCAACACTTCTAAAAAAATCAAATATGAATCCAAAACATTTTTAGTAAACTCTTTTTAAGAATATCACGTTCACTCAACATAATCTAACAAATAACCATAACCCTTTTCTTTCATTTGATCCTTTGGAATAAAACGGATAGACAGGCTGTTAATACAATAGCGAAGTCCCCCCTTGTCCTGAGGTCCGTCTGTAAAGACATGTCCTAAGTGGGAATCACCAGTTCGGCTTCTGACTTCTGTTCTGACCATATTATAAGACTTGTCTTCCTTGTAGGTCGCAACATCTGGACTGATAGGCTGGGTAAAGCTTGGCCAACCACAGCCCGATTCAAATTTATCTTTCGAAGAAAAGAGTGGTTCGCCAGTTGCTACATCTACATAAATTCCTGATTCAAATTTATCCCAGTAACGATTTGAAAAGGCCCGTTCTGTTTGACTATTTTGAGTCACTGCATACTCCTCTGGAGATAGGAGTTTTTTTAATTCATCGTCACTCGGTTTTGGATATTTACTCGCATCAATAACAGGATAGGATGCTTGATTGACATTGATATGGCAATATCCATTGGGATTTTTCTGGAGATAATCTTGGTGATAGTCCTCAGCCACGATAAAATTTCTTAAGGCTTCCTTTTCAACCGCTAGAGGCTGCTCATACTTTTGAGCAACTTGCTCAAAGACTTGATTGATGACTTCTAGGTCCTGCTCGTCCTTATAGTAGACTCCCGTTCTGTACTGAGTCCCCACATCATTTCCTTGCTTATTCTTACTAATTGGATTGATAATGCGGAAATAATGGAGCAAGATCTCTTTTAGAGTAATTTGATTGGTATCGTAGGTCACATGAACAGTCTCAGCATGCCCAGTTTGGCCGATCAATTCATACTGGGTTGTTTCTCCACTGCCATTCGCATAGCCAGAAACAGCATCTGTCACACCTGCTACTCTTGAAAAATACTCTTCAACTCCCCAGAAACAGCCTCCAGCTAGATAGATTTCATGTAGGTCAGCATCTTTACTTGGCTCAGTTTTTTTCGTGACTTTTTGCCCTTGACTAACTGCTGCCTTCTCGATTTGAGTGGTATCTGTGTAGCTTGCGCTCCTTCTTTCCAAAAGAAACAAAATTCCGATGATGATGCAAATGATCACTCCAATTAAGAGTATTGTTTTTAATTTATCATTCATGAGTAGCCTCTAATCTATGCTTTTCAGAGTTTCTAAAATACTTGCCTTATCCATAAAGCCTGGTTGAGTCTTGACTAGTTTTCCTTCTTTATCGATAAAGGCCTGAGTCGGATAAGAACGAACTCCGTAACTTGCTAGAAGTTTTCCCGAAGGGTCTAGAAGGACAGGGAGATTTTTATAGTCCAATCCTTGATACCATTTTTTGAAGGCTTCTTCTGCTTGTTCCCCTTTTTGACCAGGAGAAACAACTGTCAAGATTACAAAGTCATCGCCAGCTTCTTTTGCCAGTTCATCGGTATCAGGGAGGCTGGCTAGACAAATAGAGCACCAAGATGCCCAAAATTTGAGATAGACTTTTTTGCCTTTGTAATCTGATAGACGATAAGTTTTTCCATCAACTCCCGTGAGTTCAAAGTTTGGAACTTCTTCTCCTTTTTTTGCTACCTGAGAACTAACTTGTACATTTTTGTCTCCATTTTGCTTATCAGCTTGGTTCTCCATCTGATTGTTACAAGCCGATAGACAGACCAGACTAGCGCAGACCAATACAGTTGCTTGCCATTTTTTCATTTTCATCACCTTTCTCGCTCATCATATGAATATAGATATTGTATTATAGCTCTATTATATACCTATCACCCTAAAAATACTTGAAATCTGTTTGGAAAATAAGGCATCTTTTGGGACACAAAAAACTCCCACCTGCTTAGCAGGTGGGAGTCAATTGATTATTTAAAGATAGAAGTTTTAAAGCTATCTGTTTGTTGAAGAAGTTTCTTAAAGAGTTTTTCTTTAAGTGATACGGTGTTATCAAATTTGACAGATCCGTTACTTAGAGTGGTCTTATCTTTATCAACTGCTTCAGCAAATGCACGTTTCAAGTCTTCATAACTATAGTATGTTTTACCATCGATTTCAATAGATTGAATTCCTTTTTTAGCCTTATTCACTACTTCTTCAAAGTAAGCTTTCTTCCAATCTTCAAGATTGTTGAATTTTCCTTCAGAAATCTTGTTAATGATGAAGTCATCACCTAGAGTATCTTTACCAGCTTTTTTAGATTCAGCTTTTAGCATGTTAGAAGCATAGTTTAGGAAGCCTTTTTCGTAGCCATAGTAACCCCAGATTCTAAAAGTATTATGTTTGAATGACATAGCTCCAGGAGCACCTTCACTGGTATTTCCACCATAGATACCAGTCATCATTGGAACATTCACATAAGCAGAATCAAAGTCAGATGGATTATAAACTCTATTACCTGGACCACGGTTGGTCATGAAGTTGTTCGTAATTAAGTCATCCACTGTGCGTAAAGGAATAGCCTTTTCCTCATCACTTAAAGGTCGAACCTTATCGAATTGATTCTTTGTATTGTTTCCGCGGTATTGCTTATCGACCTTCTTGAACCAAGCATTGTTTAAATCTCGATTTGCTTTATTGAGGACAGCTTCTCCTTCAAGATAATCTAGAAGCATGAGGGTGTCATTATAGCCCTTCATGTAACGATCAATTTCGTCACGTGATTTAAGGTCATTTGGATTAGTGTTATACCATTGATTTCCATCGTTTGGACGTTCATAAGCCATGTTGAGACCTAGGGCTTTGTACTCACCATTTGGATTTGATACTGACGGAGTTTGTAACATCCCTTGAGCAAATGCTTCAAGATCTGTTCCTTCACGGTGTCTTGAGCCACCTAGGTAAACCATTCGGTCATTTACGTGAGTCGTTTCGTGAGTAAAGGCAGATACCCCAAAATCACTAATCATATCCGTCACCATAAAGAAGACAGAATCATCCTTATATGGATTCGCATAAACGCGAGCCACAGCTCCCATACGCCAATCAGTCGCATGGTAACGGTCTGTAGGTCCATACAATTCACGGATAGGCGCCACATCTTTACCACTGTTTGTATAGCCATAACGATCAGTACTAATGCCTTTATAATTCTGGTTGTCCAGTACAGGTGTTGGAACCATATTATTGCTCTTCAAGAGCTGATTACGTACTTTATCTAGAGATAGACGTGACCAGAAATCTAGGTAATTCTGTTGTCCTTTAGCAACCTTATCAATTTCAGCTTTGAAGGCATTACGCTCTGCTTCAGTGTTCTTACCATATTTTTCAAATGAACTGTAGGCCATGGTATTATATGTTGAAATCAAGAACATATGGGCATCTTTTAAGTTCAAGAGTGGTAGAATCATCTTGCCATGCATATCGTTATTTAAGCCTTCGTAAGCTCTATGTTTCTTATCAGCAAAATCAGGATTTGTTGTTTTTGGTTCCACGATATAGACATTATCTTTAGTTGCTTTTATAAACCAATCATTCAAGTCTGTATCTTTTGTGAAGAGTTCCATGTTATATTTCAGGAAGTCATTTAGGTTGCCAGAAAGAGTATTTTTAGCAACTACTTCACGGAAGGCATCGTGTGTACGAGTTCCTTTGACATAATCTTCTTTTGAACCAATTTCAATCAAACGGTCTAATACACTTACATTCTTACCATAGAAGTCTGGCTTAAACAACATGAGTTGCTTGATATTGAAATCATCAAACTTCACTCCGTAATAACGGTTA
Source organism: Streptococcus sp. SM5 (assembly GCF_027497975.1). Taxonomy (NCBI): domain Bacteria; kingdom Bacillati; phylum Bacillota; class Bacilli; order Lactobacillales; family Streptococcaceae; genus Streptococcus; species Streptococcus sp. SM5. The sequence continues at coordinate 144,434 of NZ_JAJNSC010000005.1, forward strand.
AGGTAAGATAGGCCAAGGAGAATCGCTGCCTTGTTATCATCAATTTTCTTGATTAAAGCACGTTTAGCAGCCTCATCTGTGTTTAATTGATGATCCTCATTTTCAACCAACTGTTTCACAAATTTAGTAAGATTATCCTTAACTTCTTTGAAGGTTTCTTCAAGATAAAGGTTCTTAATAGCATTAACTTTGTTTGGACCAGTTCTACCAAGGTGCGTGTAGATTGGGTCAGATTGTAATTCCACAGGACTCAATTTTTCAACAATAGCATTGATGAGATCACTACGGTCCTTGTCAACCATGTTCGGAGTATAAACAACTTCACCAAGTTCTGCAATACCGTACTCTTTCACTTGTTTCACTTTTGAATCTTTAGGCGAAATGGTAAAGATATCTTTTGTCTTATCTGCATAGTGGATCATAATATGATCAGCATCAGCTAATTCCGTCACAAAGGTATTGCCCTTCATGGCAGTGACAGACAATACTTCTTTAGTTAGGAGAGGACTTCCTGCAGCAAGTTTATTCCCTTGGTCGACAATCCACTCTTTATTATAGAAAGGTTGAAGTTTTGCGATATTACGGTAAGCTAGCTCACGATTCACATCATAACTATCAATTGCTTTGTATTGATCGTCTTTATTAAGACTATTATTAAGCTTGTCTTCAATAGGTTTGCTGCTGGTAAATTTATCAGCAGTGATTCCCATCGCTTCAATTTTCTTCTCGGCTTCTGCTAGTGAGATACTTGGAATTTTACGTGAATTGTTAAAGGACTTCTTGCCTTCACTCACGCCATCAACACTATAATTACGTTTGGTTCTTGAATAGGTGAAGTAGTCGTCAGCATCAATATCTGAGTGACCAAATACCATTTCACCTGTTTTGACTTTCATCATAGTGATGTTGTCTTCAATAGTACCCAAGGCCCAGTTGGTTCCCAGCAATCCACCAGATTGAACAGCTTCTTTCAGTTCGATAGAACCTTTAGCAACTGAATTTCTAAGGACCCCTTCTTTACCAACCGTGTAGTTATTAGCACCATTTTGAGATGAATAGACTAGACCTGCAGCTTTTGCTTTGTTACCAGTGATTTCAGCATCAACATAGGCTTTCTCAACGACACCCTTCCAGTTTTCACCAAGTACACCAGCTAAATAGCCTCCTCTATTACCAGCAGCGTGAAGTTTGCCGATAAAGGCAACATTACTTACTTTTCCACTACCATCAATTTTATTGATAATACCAGCTACATCATTATTACCAACAACACTTCCTGTTACTTTGACATTCTCGATAGTTGCATTATTTTTGATGACATTAGCAATTGGAGCTACTCGATCAACTCCAGGCATATCAATATTGACATTTTCTAGTAAGAGATCCTTGACAGATCCACCTTCAATGTTTCCAAATAATGGTCTAGTGATATTATGAATAGCAAATTTATTACCATCAGTACTTCCCAATGAACCTTTAAAGGCATTGGTTACATAAGATTTACCAGCAGCTGGTACATTATTAGCATTCATATTGCTACCAAGTTTAAATGTACCAGTAGGATTGGCTTGCATAGCTTTTACAAGTTCATTAAAGTCGTAGTAAACATCACCTTCGTGAGCTTTTGGCTTAGGTAAATAGTGTACATACTCTTCAGTGAAACGATTCTCTGCAGTACGTTGAATCAAATCTGGTGCTTTAGCAGTTACTTTGTATAGTTTATTTCCATCTACAGTAACTTCTTCGATTTTATCAACCGCTAGTTTTGTAACCTTGTTATCGTAATTCGTAACCTTTAAGTAGTATGGCTTAACATTCGATGGTTTTTCAGACAAGAGACTACTGTCGGTCTCATTACCTTGGTCATCCACACTGATTAAGCTTGTTTCCTTAATATTTTTGACTTCGACTTTTTTAAGGTCGATTCTCAGTGGTTCTTCCTTAAGAACTTCTTCTTCATCACCATTACCACGATCATACACCATAGTCGTCGCAAGTGTATAATCCTTGTAGTAATCTAGATCAGCTAAAGCTGTCGCAAGATTAGACTCTGAAATAGCAAATGTCTTAATAACTTGATCGCCTTTTTTCAACACTGCTTGAATAGACTTAATAGTCACTCCATCTGGTTTCTTAAGGCTATAAGTTGCTTTTGCACTTCGATTCAATTCTTCTGTATCAACTTTTGTTAATGTCAGAGTAGGCTTTTCTAATTCCTTAGTACCTATTTTGATAATGTGGTCTTGTACCTGTTCAACAATTTCCTCTGAAACAGTAGGGGCATCTGCAGTTTTCACACCCTTGATAGTCTTGTAGACTTTGGTAATTTTCTTCTTACCATTCTTACCTACTTGTGCGACTGTTTCAGTATCCTTGAGAAGACTAGAATCTTGCTCAGTTATCGTTTTAAAAGGAACTTCTTCAAAAGAAACTTCTTCCGCTTGACCTTCAATTGCTTTTGTGCCTCGACTAATTTTTTCTGAGACAGGTTCTTTAACAATCTCTGTATTTGTACTTATGGGCTCACCGATTTTTTCACCATTAACCGTTTTGTAGACACGATGAATGAGTTGACTACCAGTTTCACCCTTTTGAACAACACTTTCTTCATCTGTATAGCGATTAGAATCCGATAGGTATTCTGTAGAATATGGAATAGTAACAGTCTCTGTTTCAGTCACAGTCGACTCTGTCACATTGTATTCTGGCAAGCTCGGTTGAATGAGGGGTTCACCTTCGTGTCCTTCTTCCTGAGTCCCTTTAGCTGTTACTTCTCCTGTAAATTCTGGAAGATCTGCCTGGACAAGAGATTCACCCACATGACCTTCCTCTTGAGTGCCCTTAGCTGCCACTTCTCCTGTATATTCTGGGAGTTCTGGCTGGACAAGAGATTCACCTACATGACCTTCTTCTTGGGTACCCTTGGCTGTTACTTCTCCTGTATAGGCTGGAAGTTCCGGTTGGATTGGAGATTCACCTACATGACCTTCTTCCTGGGTGCCCTTGGCTGTAGTTTCCTCTGTTTGGGCTGGAGGCTCTGGTTGGACAGGTGGTTCTTCTACAGGGGCTTCTTCTTGGATGCTCTCTGTTGTTTCTTCACTTGTATGAACAGGTGGTTCTGGTTGAACGAGAGATTCGCTTCCTTGAGTTTCTCCCTGTGTTGCTGTAGTTGTAGTCTCTTCTCTGTAGGTTGGAAGCTCTGGTTGAACAAGTGATTCGCCTTCACGAGCTTCTTGTGTCACTTTATCTGTAATCAAGTTATTGTCTTGATTATTTTCAGGCATTGAAACCTTCAAATCAGCTTCTTTGAAGTAACCAACATAGTCATATCCATCAATTTGAATGACTCCGTTGGCTAAATCTTCTTGACTACAAGCAGAAATTGTTTGGTTATAAGATAAAAGAATTTGATTTTCAAAAGCTTGAATCGTCTGAGGAACAAAGTAACTACCTCCAAGTGCACCAATAAAAAGAACACCTGCTATCTTATTAGGTCGCTTCTTAGAGAACACTAGTACAGCTAATGTAGCTGTCGCAAAGCCAAAACCAACGAAACCTAGCTCTTTACTTCCAGTATTTGGTAGATATTGTGTATGAACTTCTTTTTTTCTATAGACAAGATAAACAACATCATCTTGTTTTAAGTCAGAAGGGAGTTCCTTATGAATAAGGCCTTTTTCAGCTTCTGTCAGCTCTTGCTCTGCTAAATAGCGATAGTGTACCTGATTTGGCTCACAAACTTCATTAGCTGCTACTTGATCAAGCAAGAGGTTGTTAGCACCGAAAAGTACGGCTCCGATAACAGCAGAACCGACTCCAACAGAGAACTTTCTAATAGAATATTTTATAACCTTTTCAATATGTTTCTTTTCCATTTTACAATTTCCTAATATAATCTTGTGGGTATTGGGCACGCGCTCCTCCAATAAGCTTGGGACGGCTAGCAAGTGCAGTTACATGGGCTTGACCAATCTCTTTCAAAATTGGTCGAATAGGCACCTGAACATGTTTGACATGCATTCCTATAGAAGTGTCACCAATATCTAGACCTGCATCTGCTTTTATAAATTCGACTTCAACTGGATCTTTCATATACCGAAAGGCCGCCAATTGACCAGAACCTCCAGCATGTAATGTAGGTAGTACACTGACTATTTCCAAATGGTATTTGATGGCAACTTCTCTCTCTACTACAAGGGCTCGATTCACATGTTCACATCCTTGAACAGCAAGATGGATACCTTTAGATGATAGGATGTCTAAAATCTTTTCGACAATTAGTTCTCCAATTTCTTGACTGGAGGCTTTTCCAATATGTCCTCCTATCACTTCACTAGAAGAAAGCCCTAAAACGAAGATAGATCCTTCATGAAGACAAGCTTTAGCTAGTACATCCTCAAGGATTTCCTCTACCTCTCTTTTTATCCTTACTTGGTCCATAGTTCACCTCACTTACATCATTCTATCATACCGTTTTTTCAGCATTATAGCAAGATATGTGATGCAAATAAGATAACTTTCTAAACCCTATAATGTCTGCGTATTCTGACGACAATTTTTATCTCATTTCAGCTTAATTCTTAAGGAATTTTCAGCTCTAATTATATCTAAAATATATGAGAAAATTAAAAAGCAGAGATCGGTCATTCTCTGCTTCTTTATTCTTATTATATCTTTTGTAGTCCTTGCACGGCATCATGGTTAATTAAGACTTGGCCATACTCCTGCAATACTGAACGACTTAAATCACTGTCATCAGCATACTCTCTCATTCGGGCTAATAGCCAGGCAGGGTATGGTTTAGGATGATTTTCAATATCTACTAAGATCGTTAAGTAATACTGATTATTCATCTTATAGAGTTCCGATGTTTCCATCTCAAAATTTACTGTCTTTGAGAAAGAGACTAAGCTTGTTAAATTGTCAAATTGAAGGATATAGTAGATGTAGGGTTCTTTAGTAGACTCTTCTTGGATATCCGAAACCTCTTCAACATCTTCCTCGCTTTCTTCCTCTTCTTCTTTTTCAACCTGTTCCAAAGACTGAATAGCTTCGATATCATCTTTAGTTTTCTCTGCAAGAGTTTTTTCCAAAGTTTTCAAAAACTCATCTGGAGACATTTTTGATAATTCTTCCATATCCGGAAGATCTGCCAAATCCTCAAAATCCAAATTTTGGTCAATCCTAGACTTGGTCACAAAGACATCTACTTTGTCAGGTTTAGGAGTCACTCGAAAACTGAGCATTCCTGTATCCAAAAAACTGTCTGGCATCTCTAACTCATCCAAGATAGCATAAAAGAATTCTTCCGTTTTTTCTTGTGGAACAAGAAAATCCGCAATTTCCATTCCCCTGTCCATCAAATCTTCTAAAGACATGGTAATTTTTAGTGTGGTATCACTGATTTGTTTCATTTTCATATCTAGTAACCTCATACTTTCAGTTCTATCTATTATACTAGATTTTAAAGATATTTTCAAAAGAATGACGTTGGAATGTGATATAATACTAGTATCTATTTTAGTATGTAAGAAAGAAAATTTCATGAAAAATATAAAAATTAATGCGTTGGCTAGCTTACTGGTCAATATTCTAAACATCGTCTTTCCCCTGATTACAAATCCTTATCTGACGCGGATTCTTAGCAAATCGAATTACGGTTATTTCAACACTGCCAATACTTGGGCCAGTTTTATCATTCCCCTGGCTGCATTTGGAATCTACAATTACGGTATTCGAGCGATCAGTAAAGTCAAGGATGATAAAAATCAGATTAACTACGTCTTTTCTAAGTTATTCTATATTTCCCTAATTACTTCTATTCTGACAACTGCAATTTACTTCCTCTTCATTCATTTTGACACCAGTATTGTCAATCTAAAAATCCTATACTATATTCTTGGAATCCAAGCCCTCTTCCAATTTTTGAATATCGAGTGGATGAATGAAGCCTATGAGAATTATTCTTTTATCCTTTATAAGACACTGGTTATTCGTATAGGAATGTTAGTTGCAATCTTTGCCTTCGTTAAGTCACCTGATGATATTGTTCCTTATGCCACAATCATGAGTGCAACAACCATTATCAACTACCTGCTCAGTTTCCTCTGGATCAAGCGAGAAGTTTCCTTTGTGAAAATTGAGTTCATAGACCTGCTCAAATCATCAAAACCTCTTCTCACTATGCTCCTTCTAGCAAATGCCAATATGCTCTATACTTTGCTAGATCGTATGTTCATCACTAAAGGACCTGATGAGAATTATATTTCTTACTACACCATTGCTTCAAGTATTGTTATGCTAATTGCCAGCGTCCTAAGCGGAGCTATTAACGTTAGTATCCCTAGACTTGGTTATTATCTAGGAAAGAAAGATTATCAATCATATAAATATCTTGTTAACCAAGGAGCTTCTCTATTCTACTTCCTCATGATACCAACTAGTATTGGAATTATGATTCTGGGAACTTATGCTGCAGTAATCTACTCTTCAGAAAAATATATAGAAGCTGGTATCGTAACAAGTGTATTTGCGTTTCGAACAATCATCTGGGCTATTGAATTAATCCTTGGAAAACAAATTATTTTTATCAATGACCACGAAAATCGTTTAACAGCCTTTTACTTTATTGGAGGTGGAGCCAATGTGATTCTTAACTCTCTCCTCCTTCTCAATAACATTTTTAATCCAGAATACTACATTGGTACAACAATTATTGCCGAAGCAATTGTAGTTCTACTTGAAATTTATTTTATTCAGAGACACAAATTATTAGAACTAAAAGAAATTTTTACAACTCTGGCTCGATATACAATCGTGTCACTAGGTTTCATTCCTATTTATTATATCTTTAAAAACATCTTCCAAGTTCATAGTTACACAGTCAATGTGAATATGCTCAGTATGGTTTTATGCACAGTAATAACATGTGGCATTTATTACGGGTTCACACTCTTTGTTTTAAAAGACAAAACACTTCATTATGCACTCGATTTAGTGCGTGCCAAACTTAAAAGATCATAAAGAAAAACACCATTAAAGGTGTTTTTCTTTATTTTTAAATCAGATAATATCTAATTTTTTTCTTCAGTTGTTTCTGATACTGGTTCTGAAGCCTGGTCTTTTTCATTTACGACAGAAGAGTTTTTCTCGATATTGATCTCTTTCGTAACAGCCTGAGTTGTTTCAGTGACTTTGTCCTGTTTGTGTTCATTCTTCGTCTCTTTAGTCGTTTCATCAGATTTACTTGTTGTCCAAACTCCTTCTGCATTAACCTTGTAGCCATCAGGTGTTGTGCCATTTCTTAGAAGTGAACCATCTGCTTGGAAGTAATACCATTTACCATCAAGTTGTTTCCAGCCAGTCTGCATCACCCCATTAGCATCAAAATAGTAAGTTTCATCATTTACTTTATGGATTCCTGTAGCCATCTGACCAGTTTCAGTATCAAGGTAGTACCAAAGGCCATTTTCTTTGAGCCAACCTGTCTTCATTGCTCCACTATTTGTAAAGTATCTGTATGAGTCATCGAACCATTTCCAGCCCGTTTGCATGGCTCCACTTGCATTTAGATAGTAGCGAGTACCTTCGATTTCTTGTAGACCAGTTAGCATGATACCTTCTTTATCTAAATAGTACCAAAGGCCATTATCTTTGAACCAACCTGTCTTCATCGCTCCACTATTTGTAAAGTATCTGTATGAGTCATCGAACCATTTCCAGCCCGTTTGCATGGCTCCACTTGCATTTAGATAATAGCGACTACCTTCGATTTCTTGGAGGCCTGTTTGCATGATACCTTCTTTATCTAGATAGTACCAAAGTCCATTTTCTTTGAGCCAACCTGTCTTCATCGCTCCACTGCTTGTGAAGTAGCTATAATGATTATCAAACCATTTCCAACCTGTTTGCATGGCTCCACTTGCATTTAGATAATAACGAGTACCTTCGATCTCTTGAAGGCCAGTTAGCATGATTCCTTCTTTATCCAAGTAATACCAAGTATCTTTATCCTTGATCCAGCCTGTTTTCATTGCACCAGAATTTGCAAAATAGTTCCAATGTCCTTCAATCAAGGCCCAACCTGTTTGCATAACTCCCTTATTATCAAAGTAGTAGGTTACTCCATTAATTTCTTTTTTACCAACTATTTGTTTTCCTTCTTCATCAAAGTAGTACCAGTTTGATTCATTTTTTTTCCAACCAGATCCTGTCTCATCTGTCTCTAAAGCTCCACTACTTGCAAAGAACATTTTCTTACCATTAACGACTTGTGAGCCAGTAAGCATTTTACCATCTTTATCGAATAGGTACTTTTTACCACCTATTTCAGCTAGCTGATCATAACGTCTTGCACCATCTGATTGGATATAATACCATGCATCATCATGTTTAAACCATCCACCTGTCTGCATTTTACCATCATCGTTCAGATAGTACCAATTTCCTTCGAGATTTACACTACTATCTTTTAAATGCAGCCAACGGCTAGTTTGTTTTTGTCCTTTTCCGTTAAAGAAATAAGTTGCTCCATCAATTTCTTGCCAACCAATCGCCATTTGTCCATCTGAAAGACGATATTTCCAATATCCACCTTCCTGATACCAATTCGCATCAACTTTAGGAATATCAGGGAAAGAATTTGAGACATTAGTAAATCCTTGATTACTAATATCAAATACTGTTGCATCTTGAGTTTTGCTGGAAGCCCGGATAACCTGGATATTTTTCTCTTGAAGATAATTTTTTGTCGAAGCAAGGTTGATATCTCCTCCAGTAGTTTGGATAATCATGCTTGGAGAAAGATTGTCGATAAAAGCTTTAGTATTTGATATTTTGGCATCATAGTGGTGATTCCATTTCATCATGTCCACTTTTCCAATAACTGGACCTAACTTATCCTCTGCACCTTCAGCATTATCTAGGTCTCCTCCTAGGTAAATTTTCTTCCCTGCGACTGTGACAACTGCAACGATTGAATTGGAGTTATCGTCAAGAACTTTTTTAAGTTTCCCGTCTGGTCCATACTCATTTTTATAATTATAGAGTTGGATATCCATGTTTCCTAACTTGAAATGGCTATCCTCATCCCTAATATCTTGAATAAGAGTTACACCTTTATTTTGTGCTGCACGGAGGGCATTATCGTAATTAAATAAATTATCCCACAATCCCCAACTACTTGTAATTCGTTCATCAGCATATTTTTTCAGATAGAATCTATCCACCTGATAGCGACTAAGAACTTCATCAGCCGCCCCAATATGGTCGCTATGGACATGAGTTCCTAGGATGAAATCTAATTTTTTAACTCCAACTTGGTTCAAGTGACGAATTAAACGATCTTCTAATACTTGATAATTTCTCATGGAAATTCCCCAGCGATTTGGATATCGTGTATCAGTTCCGTCAGGGAAATCATAATCTTCTCCCATATCAATTAGAGCGTAATGGCCATTACTTTCTAGTAATATAGCATCACTTCCTGATTTAGCCTTTGTATTGATAAAGTGAATCCGGTCCCCTGAACCAGTTGAAATAGTATCAGCATTAACCGATATAGACTGACTTGCTAATACGGTTAACAGTAGAGAACTACATAAAAGTGTCTTTTTGATCTTTTTCATAGCACACACATCTTTCTTAATAATTATTAAAATACTTTATTTGTCAATCCAATAATTGTTTTCATTCCCTGGTGTCTGTTGGTCAGCAGGGGGTGGAGTCATGTAATCTTCCCCAAACTCATAGACAAGAACCTCATGATAACTTCTAGGTACTTTTAAGATTAGATTTTCATAGGGCATATCAATTGTATCATACAACCATTCTTTTTTTATACCGGCTGGATAGTATGAATCATAAGTTGAACAAACTAAGTCTGTAGAGTTTTCAACACTGTATTTTAAGGCAAGTTGTTCTAGCTTTTGATTCCAGAATTGAGGAGATGTAAATCTGAATATTGCTGACGCAATATATCGAGGAAGATTTTTAATCCCTCCGTTTTTGTATTTGATTCCCTTAAAGTTTAAAGACGATAGACGAATTAGTTGTTTATAGAGTTTCATTTTCTTACGATCTTGTTCATCTGTAACAAGACCATCGTACGGGAAGACATCTACACAAGTCCCAAGAACAACACTTGAATCTAAAAGATTCGAATCTCTCCGTGTTCGAATATCGTAAACACGCATATAACTATATGGATAACCTTTAGTTTCTCTGAAAGAAATCAGCTTATAGTATGGGTGATCATCGTTTTTTAGAACAGCATATAACTTTTCAAATTCATCTCTAGCTAACGAAATGTCTGTATCATCATCCCAAGGAATAAAACCTTTGTGACGAACTGCTCCTAATAAAGTTCCAAAATCGATAAAATATTTGATATCATATTTTTCACAAACTTGGTGTAAGTATTCTAGAATTCCAAGCTCAATTTGCTTGATTTCTTCGAGGCTTAAGATTCTTTCTGACATTATTTGTCACTCCTAATCTTTACTTCTTTTTTATTTTAACAAAAATCTATTACTTCCCTATAATCTTCCACAATTTGAAATCATGGTGAGATACTCTCTGCTCAACTGGAGGTAACTGCATGTAATCTCCATAATCTGAAGTTAGAATTTCATGATAATGTTTTGGAATCATAAATTCCTTACCTTCAAAGCTACCACTTTCAACTTGTTCTAACCATTCACGTTTCCAAACGGGTTTATTCATATCTTTATAGACAACATAGTCCACCAATTCATAATCTTCTACTTTTCTAGATTTAGCTAATTCATCAATCTGAGAAACATACTTATTTGTGTTAGTGAAATAAAAGATAATTACAGAAATATAGCGGATAATTGAATTTACTACACTTTTAGTATTCGTAATTCCTTTGAAAGTGTAGCAACTTAATTGACGCTTTTTAATGATCTTAGTCATCTTATCTTTAAATGCCTGATCATCTTCATACCCGTCAACAGGGAAAATATCAACATAAATTCCCATGTCTGAATCAATTCGAACATCTTCTTCTACTAAATAGGTATGATTATCTTGAACTTTCATGAATGGATAGACATAGTTGACATTATTTTTATAAGACATTAATTCGTAGCGCTCGTCTGGATGTGCAATCATATAAGCTTGCAGCTTTTCATAATCATCACGAAGCATACAAATATCCATATCATCGTCCCAAGGAATAAAACCTTTATGACGAACAGCCCCAATTAAACTACCATAGGACAAAAAGTATTGGACACCAATTTTATGACACACTTCATGGATATACTCCATGATTCCTAACTCCATTTGTTGAATTTCAGAAACATCTGTTACTTCCTCGTAACGGACATTTTTTTCTTTCTCACAGATCATTAGACCATATCCCACAACTAACCAGAAAATGATGTTGATGAAGTTAGTCGAATACATAATTTGACTTTCAAACAGCTGACCAAATAAAATTCCAAAGAATAGAATCATAATCAGTTTTTCACTATTTTTCTTTGATTTAACCAAATAAGAAACAAATCGGAAACCAACATAAGCAACGATAAGTACGAAAGAAATTAGACCCAAGAATCCAGAACTCACAAAAATAGTAACAAAGATATTGTGGAAATTACCGCCAATAAGCGAGTTTTCAATTTCAAATTTACTAAAATACTTTGTATAATAATCTGAAACGTTTCGAACACCATAACCAAATAGAGGTTTAGCACTTCCCATTTTGATTGCGTTTTTCCAAATGTAAGTTCGCCCACTTGGAGTCGTTTCAATCAAGTGAAGTTCTCCATTTTTCTTAGCAACATCCGAATCAGTTTCAGAATAAGATTCACCTTTTTCTAAATCTATCACAGTAGCTTTGGCAGCCGAAATATAAACAGAAGTGACATAACTTATTCCAATGTTTGCACCCGTGAATAGTAAGGCAGCCACTAGAAAAGTGACCCACTTTTTAACAAGATTTCCTCTGGTTACAAAAAGACAATACATACCAAGCATCAGTATAACAGATAAGAGAGCTCCTCTACTCTGCATAGTTGCAAAATAAACTAACTGAATGACATTATTAATTTTAAGATAAACAGAGTATTTGCTTCCCTTATGAATTAAATACATAGCAAAAACGATACTAATGTATGAGAAAATTGCACTAGCATTTGGGTTGACAAATCCCCATAATCGACCATTCATTACTCCGTAATAATAAGAATTATCTCCAATTTGAAATAAAATTAAGACTCTTGAAAGTAATAAAATAAAAGCAAATATAGCCGAAGTAAAAGAGACAATCTGTATGGTTCCTGCAATCATACCTAGTAACTTCCTTAGCTGATCAGGTTTTACCATGGTAAATAATAAAACATAAGCCAGCATAAAGAAAATTTCAACCATATTTCCAAGCAGGTGTCCAGAACGATTAATGAGCGCTGATAAAAAGTGGCTACCTACTAAAAGACCAAATAGGGTAAGAAACTTTTTATCTATCTCTATTCGTTTCCAATTAAAAAATAAAGTTAAACAAATTGACAGAACAACGATTGCTGAAAGTCCCTTATAGACAGGGTTGGTTACTTTATAAATTAACGAACTCATACTTAAAATCGAAATGAAAACAAAAAGATACGATATCCATAGTTTTGATTTTTCAAAGCATTCATTCATTTTTGAAAAATTCATTTTCAACTCCTTTAATGACATTATTTATTCAAGCCTACAATTTGTCTATAAATCCATGGAGAAATTCTTAGTGACAAAATGGCTATTTTCCGAAAACTAGTAAAATAAGGATCTCTCAATATTTCTGAGATATGACTAAGTATCCACTTTCTCAATTGAGTTTTCTCTTTTTTATATTCTGTCGAATCTGTGAAGATTATTTTATCGTAGACTGTAATATAAGACCAAGATTCTCTATTTACTAATTCGGGTTTCAATTGAGGGAAACATTGATAAACTTTAGGAATAATAATTTTATATACTTCTATAGTATCAAAAACATGACTATTCACAGATGTAGTTGCGCTTCCCTCTCTATGGTCATAATAGTATATTGGTTTATCTATAAAAACACTATTACATTTTGTTTCAAGTAAAACTTCTGTTAAGAATAGAGCATCTTCTGCTAAATGATAATCTGTACTGAATCTAAAATTTTCGATCAATTGCTTATTAAATAATTTTGCAACAGGGAAAAAAGAAGTTCGAGTAGTCATCAATAATTCTTTCATGGTTTGCTCAGCAGACCATATTGACTCTTGACCTGAAAATTCAGGCAAATCTGTTATCTGACCATTTTTTACATGATGCACACGAGCAACTGAGAAACCAACAGAAATATCTGATCTTACTGCGCTTATTAAAGTTTCCAAGTAATCATTGGCAATGAAATCATCACTATCTATAAAAGTCAGCCATTCTCCTGAAGATTGCTCAATTCCTAAATTCCTAGCGTTTGAAACACCCCTATTTTCAATATGGAATACTCTAATATTCTCATTTTTAGAAGCAAGCTGATCACACAAGTATCCACTAGTATCTGTCGAACCATCATTTATAAGGAGCAATTCAAAATTGGTATAAGTCTGTGTTAGAATTGACTCTACACAGCGTTCCAAATAAGCTTCTACATTATAAACTGGAACAATGATACTAATTTTTTCTTGCATTATATTCTCCCATATATTCTCTATAACTCTTATCCATATCAGCGATTACAGCATCATGATGAGGTACTTGCTTGTCAGCTGGTGGCGGTGTCATGTAGTCACCAAAAGCAATGCTAAGATAAGCATCATAACCAACAGGAATAGGCATTTCTGTTCCTTCGAATGGTAGGAATATGTTGTCTTTAAAGGCCTGAATTGGATATTTGTTTTTCATATAGCCAGGGCCTGAACATAATTCTGTAATGCCATCACTTTCAGCTGGTCCATACTTGGTCATTTCTTTCTCAGCCTTTTTCCAGATACGATAGCGAAGTGATTTAGGAGTCAACCCTAGTAAAATGGTACTACCCCACTTCATGAGAGCTCCATGCTTTTCTGGAATGGTTTGTGCACAAAATAGCGAATAAATTAAAGCCCAGCGCACTTGATTTTTACGCTCTGCTGGATTTTTAGGATAATAATCCAAGGGAAGAACATCTAAAGCTAAACCATGAGGCAAATCCAAATCTTGCTGATAAGGTTTGATGCAAGTCGTTTCCTTATCTCGAATGGTAATGAAAAGGTTGCGGTCAACATAGTCTTTAGAACTCTTTGATAGAAAGTAACGTTCATCCGCATATCGAGGCCATAACTCTACCAACTTTTCATAATCTTTGCGGGGCATAAAAAAGTCTAAATCATCATCCCAAGGAATGAATCCCTTATGACGCAAAGCACCGATAGCACCTCCGCCACATAAATAACAGAGCAAGTTATGCTCCTTACAAAAGGCGACAAAATATTCAGCCATTTCTAAACTACGAGCCTGAATAGCCTTTAAATCACTCATCTCTTTCTCGTCCTCTTCTATAGAATGGTATCATTCTATTATACCATAAAAAGAGCCTATTATTCTATCCATCCATAAGAAAAATCAAAGCCCAATCACCAATCTTAATCGATGCATTAGCTTTGATTTCTTTAACATTTTATCTCAATCCCATTTGGGCAAGTTTATTCTTATAAGCGTTTTGATCTACACGAAGGGCTTGACCACCGTATACGTCAAAGTCGTCTACCCAATCTCCAAGTTCTGGTACTGTTACTCTCTCAATACCATTTTGAGCTCCATCTAAAACAGACAAGCCATTCGTTAGTAAGAAAGTATACGGAAGGTTTGTTGACGTCATAGAAAATACTTTCCCAAGAGCTTCTGAACCAGTGAATAGTTTTGTCGGGTCCTTAATTTGTTGCAAGATTGCTGACATAACCTGTTGCTGTCTCCGTGTTCTACCGTAATCACCTTCATCATCATCACGGAAACGAGCATAGTTAAGTAATGTAGAACCATTCATTTGTTGCTTACCAGCTCGAATAGTTTGGGTTGGAGATTCAGTTGCAGTCGCATGTAGATCATCACCTACAGTAGCTTCTGTGGCTGGGACACCATTTAAGGTTGAGAATTGCGCATCGATGGTAACTCCATCTGGGAAAAGAGTATCAATTGCTGTGGCGAAGGCTTGGAAATCTACAAGAGCGTAATATTTGATATCCAAGTCAAAATTATCCTTGAGGACTTTACGTACTCTCTCAGCTCCTTGTTTCCCTTCCTGCTCTCCCAATTCATATGCCAGATTCAATTTATGATCGGCTTGTCTCTGACCACCAATAACTTGGCTATAACCATCGATATAGACTAAGTTATCTCGCATAAAACTAACAAGCTTAATTTTTTTGTCCTTACCACTGACATTCAAAACCATAATTGAGTCTGTCCGTGTTTCTGAACTATCCTGTCCGATGCGTCCATCAGTACCTAGAATAAGGATATTGACTCCATCACGAGTGTCCTGCCCATTGAAGACTTCAACCTGAGCAGCTTTGGCATCTTTGGGCCCATTTGAACTATTAGGGTTCGCCGATTGGAAGCCTTTTAAGAACATGACGATCATTCCTACTGCTACACAAAGCAATATCATCCCTAACCAAGCAAATAAGCGTTTAAAACGAAAACCTCTTTTTTTCTTTTGCTTCTTAGCTTTTGGAATCTTCGTTTCCAGTTGATCTCCACTACTACGGCGACTAGAACGACTACGATTAGCATAGGTTGGTAGGTCGATACCAGAATCTGAAAGAAGTTGTTCTTTGGCTTCTGGATTGAAAACTTCTGATGAATCTTTTTGACCTTCTAACTTGGCTTGTAAAAAGGCAAATTCTCTCTTTTCTTTCTCATTCAAATAATGAATATTTTTTAAGAGATAATCATAGCGTAGTTTTTCGTGATGAGATAGAGGATTTTCTCTAGTCATAGATTCTCCTTCCCTTTATCGTGTATAGTATAAATAGGGTAAGCTCCCAAAATTTTATATTGGATTCCAATAGCTTCTAATTCTTCTCTTGCAAAATGAACTAAATCTTTATCTCTATAATCAACATCAATAATAAAGAAGTATTCACCAAGAGCCGTTTTAAGGGGGCGACTCTCAATCTTTGTCAAGTCAATTCCTCGCCAAGCAAAGGTAGAGAGTGCCTTGTAAAGAGCGCCAGGTAAATTATCTGGCAAGGTAACTGCCAGACTCATCTTTTCAGTTGAGAACTGCAAAGCTAGCTCCGGTAATTTTGCACCTAAGACCCAAAAACGAGTGAAATTAGCTTCCATCTCTTGGATATCTTCAGCAATCAATTCTAAACCATATTCATCAGCAGAATTTCTCGGGGCAATAGCAGCAAAAGGTTGATCTGGATGTTCTGCGACAAATCTAGCTGCATAAGCTGTACTAGCTGTTACTTCTAGTTCAGCATTTGGAAAATGCTGGTCAATATATTTTTTACCTTGTGCAAGTGCCTGGGGATGAGAAAAGATTTTTTCAATGTTAGACTGCCCAGCAACAGCCATTAACTGTTGTTGAATCGGTTGTACTATCTCTGCAACAGTCTGAATCTTCGCTTGATGATAGAGATAATCTAAGGTCTCATGAACACTTCCTTCAATGGAATTTTCTACTGGGACAACAGAAAAATCAACCAATCCCTGTTCATAAGCCTTGATAACATCTGTGATATTTGAAAAAGGCTCTAGTTCCTCATGAGGAAAAGCCGTTTGCACAACATGGTGCGAAAAAGATCCCTTGGGACCTAGATAGGCAATTTTCATTTCAGTTCCTCTATAATTTCCTCTGGGCTTAATCTTGCCACATCTACAACTCGACTAGCTACTTCCTCATACCAAGCTTGTCTTTCTTTAAAAATCGCAGCCAAATCTTCCTTGCTATTCTTTAAAAATAGTGGGCGTTGGTTTTCCTTATCCGCCGCGATACGTTGGTAAAGAGTTTCAAAATCTGCTTTTAGGTAGATGTTGTCTGGATTTTCCTTCAGCAAATCACGATTTCTAGAAGAAACAACTACTCCACCACCAGTTGAAATGACTAGGTCTGTTTTTAGCAAATCAGCTAAAACTTCTGATTCCACCTGACGAAAGGCTGCTTCCCCCTTTGCTTCAAAAAAATCAGCTATAGGCATTTCAATACGTTGCTCAATCACAGCATCCATATCCACAAAATCAGGATCTAATCCTCTAGCGATGGTAGTTTTTCCTGCACCCATAAAACCTAGTAAAACCTTAGCCATGAATCAGAGTCTCCAAATCATTGAAAAACCTTGGGTAACTAGTATTGATGGCTTCTGCACGGTCAAGTTCTACTTCTCCATCTGTTACTAAGAGGGCTGCAATAGCCGTCATCATCCCAATACGATGATCCCCAAAAGTATTGATCCTAGCTCCATGAAGAGCAGACTGCCCCTTGATAATCATTCCATCCTCTGTAGGTGTGATGTCAGCCCCCATGCTATTTAAGGCATCTGCAACAACCTGAATACGGTCTGTCTCTTTGACTTTAAGTTCTTCAGCATCTTTGATAACCGTCACTCCCTCTGCTTGAGTTGCAAGAAGGGCAATAATTGGTAATTCATCTATCAGGCGTGGAATCAAGGCTCCGCCAATCACTGTTCCATTCAAATCTGAAGTTTCAACAGTCAAGGTAGCAGATTTGGCAATTGGATCAGTATCAGTAATCTCTAATTTTCCACCCATAGCCCGAATAACGTCAAGAATCCCTGTTCGTGTTTCATTGATACCAACGTTCTTAAGTTCCACTCGAGAATTTGGTACAATCAAACCTGCTACCAACCAAAAGGCTGCACTAGAAATATCTCCTGGCACCACTACAGTTTGACCTGTTAATATTTGTGGGCCATTAATTGTTATTTCCTTGCCATCTACAGTCAAGTCCCCACCAAATTGACGCAGCATATCTTCTGTGTGGTTACGAGTGCACTCCTTCTCGATAATGACTGACTGACCTTGAGCCTGCAAAGCTGCAAAAATCAAGGCAGACTTAACTTGTGCAGATGCAATTGGCAATTCATAATGAATAGGTCTTAGGTTTTTCGTTCCTTTTAAGTGCAACGGTGACAAGTCTCGCTCTGTTTGACCTGAAATAGTAACACCCATTTTTTTCAAAGGAAAAGTCACTCGGTCCATAGGGCGTTTGGAAAGACTGTCATCCCCAAACATCTCTACTTCAAAGTCTGTACCAGCAAGTATGCCTGAAATTAAACGAATAGATGTCCCAGAATTCCCCATATCCAGAGCATTCTGAGGGGCTTTCAATCCATCCATCCCAACACCTTGAATGGTAACGACACCGTCTTTGTCCTCAATATCAACGCCGAGGTCACGAAATACCTGCATGGTTGACAAGACATCTTCACCACGCAAGATATCATAAACTTTAGTCTCACCCTCAGCCAAGCTTCCAAAAATGATTGAGCGATGACTGATGGACTTATCCCCTGGTACGCGAATACTACCATTTAAGTGCTTAATGTTTGTTTTTAATTTCATACCGGCCCTCATACTGACAATACTTTTTCTTATTTTATCATAAAAAGTCAGAAATTTCTTAAAAATTCCTGACTTTATGATAGTTAATAATATTTTTTCAATACACTTTTACCTTTTTGATTTATTTCAACCTGAAGCTTTTTAATAGCAATTCTTTTTCACTTTCAATTTACCAGCTATCTGAAGAGCCACCACCATCAAATCCTCCGCCATCCCAATCATCGGAAGACCAAGATGAACTAGAACTACCAGTATCATATCTAGATGTAGAAGAATCTAATCTACCATAAGAACTTGACTGTACCCTTTGTGAAGCATAGTAGCTTTTTTTGAGCTCGGAAGTCCAAGAAGCATTCTTCACAAAATCTTTATCGTTTGGATAGAGTTTTCCCTTCCCATTATAAGAGTATTGAGAGCGGTTCAGCCTATCTAGTTGCTTTCTTTTTACTTCTGCATAGTAAGCTTCTATCAGTAATGTAGTCCAAGTATCATTAGGCAGAAAATCTTTTGAGTCGGGATAGAGTTTGTTATATCCTGCGTAGTTATATTGAGACCTAATTAAACGCTTATTTTTTTTATAGTAAGATTTACGTTCTTCAGTCCACGTATCGTTAGGTACAAAGTCAGGAAAATCTGGATACAGCTTCCCCTTTCCCTCATACTCATACTTGGAAAAGCGACATCTTTTTAAGTACCTGAACCACGTTACTATACTTAGTAAAAGAAAGAACATTAGATAGAACAATATCGGAAACGGAATGTAATCGAAATATTTACTAAGCCCTTCATTATTTTTTAATAATTTTTCATCGATTTTTGGAAGCCAACTATTCTTATTCTCTTTCTTGTTTATGATTTCAGCTTTTCCAGATTCGGCTTTAGAAATACCTACTAGAATTCTATTAAGAGCATCAGTATATTTCCCTTCTTTCATGTAAGGCTTCGAATCATTTAGTAAAGAACTAGCCTTCGAGTCAGTAAGCCAAATTGCTGCTTCGTTGGATGTTTCAATACGAAACTTCCTATCCTTTATAGCAATAGCGATTAAAATTCCACTGTTGGAATCTTGTTTCCCAATTTTCCATTTGCGTGCAACTTCATTAGCTACCTCTTCGATACTGGAACCGTCCAGGGTATCTACAATGTAAATACCTACTTGGGTTTCACTTCCAGCATTCATACTCTCTAACGTTTCTGCAACACTAGTGGTTAAATAACCATTAGGATCGTATATACCATTTAAAGGCCGATCTGGAACAGCTATATTAGCCGCCACTAGTGGCATAAAAAAGAATAAAGGGATAATTAAGAGTAAAATTAACTTTTTCATAGGAGATCCCCCACAAGACTAATCAGTTAAATTGATTTTTAGGGACAAACTTTGCATCTTTCTCTGTTCCAATTAACTCAGCTCTATAGTTAGAAACCTTCAAATTTGTTTTTAATTTTGATTATTAGTAAAGACAATCATTCCCACAGTCATTATTAAACAGACTAGGCTAATAATTCTAGCTTATACAGTAGTTATCGATAATAAAAATACGATTGAGAAAATACTGATAAATCATAAACAAAATAAATTTTTTATTTTAGCAATTCTGAAATCGGTTCAAAAACAATTCGCTCAATATCAGATAGATATACAGACAATTGTTGTTGTTTGTTAAAAAAACTTGAAACTAGGTCGTTCCCTTCAATTTGCTTACCAATAGAATCCATTTTTTCTTGGAAAGATCCATCTGGCATCTGTCCAGTTTGTGCCATGAATTGGATTTCTTGTTGGAAAGCAATGTAATCTTCGAAGATTTTATTAGCTTCTGCATCTGCATGGATAGCATCTTTTGCTTCTTTAACAGCCTTGTATTCAGGCAATTCGCGGAGTCCACGACTTAGTTCGTTTGCACTATCATAAATATTTGACATGATTTTCTCCTTATTTGATGACTACTGTGTAGTCAGTATTTTCTGTAATGACTTGCTCAGCTCTTTCCAAGTCCTGAGCATTTTTAAATGAAATTTGTAGAATCCCATGAACATCTTCACGGTTTTCTTCGTTGATGTGGATGTTAACCAAGGAAGTTCCTCTTAGTAATTCCAAGATGCGCAAAATCACATCTTCCTCATCGGGAACATCTACATAAAGGTCAAATGAGCTATCTACACCACCACGTTTATGGATTTCCATAGCCTGCCGTTGCTCACGCGCTTGGTTGAAGAAATTCCAAATCTGGCCCTCGTCTTCATCCTTGATCGCCTGACCTATCTCATCCAAACGCCCCTTGAAATCCTCGATGCGTTCAATAATGGTCTCTCGATTGGACAATAGGATAGAAGTCCATATACCTGGTTCACTCTCAGCAATCCGAGTCATATCTCGAAAACCACCCGCAGCAAAGCGTCCAGCCAGCTCATGTTCTCGGGCATAAAGGGCCGTTTGCTCCATTAAACCAGAAGCCAAAATATGAGGAAAATGGCTGACTTGAGAGGTTACCTTATCATGCTCAGCCGCATCGATTTCAATGAAACGAGCATGGAGACCTGAGAGTAGATTTTTCATTTCTTCGAGCGTATCCGAAGTTGTCAGACTAGAAGGAGTAAAGATGTAGTAGGCATTTTCAAAAAGATTGACATCAGCAGAGGCAGCACCTGTCTTGTGACTCCCTGCCATAGGATGTCCACCGACAAACCGAACAGACTTCCCTACAAAATTCTCCTCCGCTGCGTTCACAATAGCCGACTTGGTCGAACCTGCATCCGAGATAAGAACCCCTTCTTTCAAGTTCAAGCTTGCCAACTCCTGAATAAAAGCAACGGTTTGCTTGATGGGCAGGGTCAGTATGATGATATCAGCTAGGGGAGCGAAACTGGCAAAGTCATCCGTCGCACGGTCAATCATTCCGCGCTCCAAAGCAATTTCTCTTGAAGGCTTACTTCGATTATATCCTAAAATTTCATATTCGGGATGATCTCGTTTGATCCCCAAAGCCATCGAGGCTCCTATCAAGCCAAGACCTGCAATATAGATGGTTTTTGACATAGGAACTCCTTAAAAGTTCTTGCTGTATTCACGGTGTTTAGCCACTGCCTCTTTTAATTCTTCTAGATTATCAGATGAGAATTTTTCTAAAATTTCCTGAGCTAAGACAGTTGCAACTACTGCTTCCATTACTACCCCAGCAGCAGGAAGAGCAGTTGGATCACTTCTCTCCACAGTTGCCTTATAGGGTTCATGGGTCTCAATATCCACGCTCATCAATGGTTTATAGAGAGTGGGAATTGGTTTCATGACGCCACGAACAACAATTGGTTGTCCATTAGTCATACCACCTTCAAAACCACCGAGATTATTGGTCCGTCGTGTATAGCCATCTTCTTTAGACCATAGGATTTCATCCATGACTTGGCTACCCTTGAGATAACCTGCTTTAAAACCAATACCAAACTCCACACCTTTAAAGGCATTGATAGAGACAACAGCTTGTGCCAATCTAGCATCTAGCTTTCTATCCCATTGGACATAGGAACCCAGACCAACTGGTACCCCTCCTACAACTGTTTCGACAATACCACCTATGGTATCACCATCGCGTTTGATTTGGTCAATATAGTCCTTGATTTCTTGCTCACGTTCTTGGTTAACGATAGAAACTTCTGACTGGGCAGCTAGTTTCTTAATCTCTGCCACTGTCAAGTTTTCTGGAACATCGATTTCTTTTCCACCAAAAACCACAACATGGTTAGCAATTTCGATATCAAGCTCAGCCAATAGGCGTTTAGCCACAGCCCCAACTGCTACCCGCATAGTCGTTTCACGGGCAGATGAACGTTCCAGTGAATTTCGCAAATCATCAAAGCGATATTTAATCCCTCCTACCAAGTCGGCATGACCTGGGCGAGGATGAGTGATTTTTCGTTTGCTTTTAAGTTTATCCTCAATATCCTCGGCAGACATGATATCCAGCCATTTTTGGTGGTCTTTGTTAATGACATCCATGGTGATAGGAGCCCCTGTCGTCTTTCCGTGACGAACACCAGAAGTAAAGACAACCTGGTCAGTCTCAATCTTCATACGACCACCACGACCGTAGCCACCTTGACGTCGCTTAAGATCCTCATTGATGTTGTCTGCAGTCAAAGGAAGGCCAGCGGGAACTCCTTCGATAATAGCCGTCAGACGCGGTCCGTGTGATTCTCCTGCAGTTAAATATCTCATACCTTCTCCTTATTTTACCAAGTAGTCTGTCATTTCTTCGAGAGAAACTGGGTGAATGGTCGCTGAACCAAGTTCTGGCACCAAAACTAATTTCATGGTATTACCACGCGCTTTTTTATCATGAATCAAAGCCTGATAAAGCTTATCAACATCCCAGTTTTCATAATCAACAGGAAGGCCAAATTTCTGACACATTTCTCGGATGGACTGGGTGATTCCTTCTGGTATAAGACCTTTTTTCTCTGCTACTTTAGACACCTGAACCATTCCCATGGCTACAGCTTCTCCATGCATGACACGTCCATAACCGGCAGTTGCTTCAATAGCATGGCCGATTGTGTGACCAAAGTTGAGATAAAGGCGAATACCATTGTCCAATTCATCTTCAACAACCATCTTGCGCTTGACCTGACAAGAGTGCTCGATCAAAATTTCGGAATTTTCCAGAATGCTCTCCACTGAACCATCCATTTCAGATAATAAGTCCCAGAGTTCTGCGTCTTCGATTAGGCCATACTTGATGACTTCACCCATTCCCTCAATCAATTCTCTTTTTCCCAAAGTTTCAAGGACAAGTGGATCAATCAAAACTCCATCTGGTTGGGCAAAAGTTCCCACCATGTTTTTTGCAAAGGAAGTGTTGACTCCTGTCTTACCACCAATAGAAGAATCAACCTGGGCAGTTAAACTAGTTGGAATTTGTACAAAATGAATTCCTCGCATATATGTAGAGGCTACAAAGCCTGCTAAGTCTCCAACAACTCCACCACCGAGGGCAACGATGCCATCACTACGAGTTAAGCCTTGTTTGACTAAAAATTCATAGACTTTCTGAACAGTTGTTAGGTTCTTTCGTTCCTCACCTTCTAAAAAGTCAAAAACTGCTACTTGAAAACCAGCATCCTCAAGACTGAGTTTTACTTTTTCTGCATAGAGAGAAGCCACACGGTTATCTGTTATAAGTACAACTTTTTGCGGCTCCCATAAGTCTTTCAACCATTTACCGGCCTGAGATAGAATCCCCTTTTCAATCTGAATATCATAAGGATGGTGTGGAATGTCAATTCTGATTTTCATACTAGTGGCTCCTATTCTTTATTGATATTTTTCTGTTAAGGCCTGCCAAATTTCATCTGTTGGCAAATCCTTACCTGTCCATAGTTTAAAAGCCTCTGCTGCTTGATATAGAAGCATTCCGAGTCCGTTAATAGTCACATTTCCCTGGCTTCTAGCCCATTGTAAAAATGGTGTTTCAAAAGGCTGATAAATAATATCTGCCACCAAGACTTGTGGAGGCAAATTCAGTTTTATAGGGACTGGTGATGATTTTCCGTCCATCCCTAAACTAGTAGCATTAACCAGTAAGTCAGACTTAGCGATTATTTCTTGTAAGATTTGAACATTTTCTAAATCATATAAGTCAACTTTAAAACCTGTTTCCACCCGTAATTTTTCAAGATATATTCTTGTTTTTTCCATAGAAGACGAGCGAACAAAAACAGAAATCTGACTAGCACCGTCTAAAATTGCCTGAGCTAAAATAGATTTAGCAGCTCCACCAGCTCCCAACAAGGTCATTCTTTTTCTAGAAATTTCAAAAGAAGGCAAGCTCTTAAAGAATCCCTTGCCATCTGTATTATATCCAACTAAAGTCCCAGCTTGATTCACCACTGTATTCACAGCACCAATCAGACGGGCCTCCTCACTTAACTGATCCAAATAAGGAATCACTTGCTCCTTGTAGGGCATGGATAGATTGATTCCAAACATCTGGTAGCGGCGAATATTGGCAACTGTTTCATATAAATCAGTCGCTTCAACTTCCCACGCTAGATAGACACCATTGGTCTCTGTTGCCTGAAAAGCACTATTATGAATGAAAGGAGAAATAGAATGTTTGATAGGATTTGCAACGACAGCAGCTAGACGCGTGTAGCCATCAATCTTCATTCAAAATCTCCCGAATTTTTTTCATATTAGACAAAGAAATCTGTCCTGGAGCACTAGCTACATCTAAACTTGCAAAAGACCAGCTAGAACCCGTAACATCCGAAGTAATACGAGAAACCTTACCTACTTTCCCCATAGATATAGTCACATATTCTTGTTCAGGATTAAGAGTTTTGAAACCTCTAGTAAAGTTCATCAGGTCTAATACATCTTGTTCAGTATGGGCCATAACTGATACTTTCACTACTTTTGGATTCAGGCTAGTTAGTTCAGACAAGATTTCCATCATATTTTCAGGTGTTTCTTGGAAATTATGATAACTCAAGACTAAATTTGGGAAATCCAACATCTGATCAAAAACATCCTTATTCCCAAAATACTCAAAATCTACATATTCAGGTTGATAGAGCTGGGTGACATCTTTAATAACTTGAACATATTCTTGAGCTGATAAGTCAATCTCCCCACCCTCACTACGAGTACGCAGGGTAAAAAGTATTTCTCGTCCTGCAAATTTCTCGAAAATAGCTGGTGCAACTTGTAAGATTTCATCTTTTGGTAGAAAATCAGCACGCCATTCGATGATGTCTGCATCTTCATAACGATTTGCATCAATTGCTTGCGCTTCCTCTAAACTCTTTGGCATAACAGAAACGACTAATTTCATTTAGTTACCTTCATACTAATCACCTTGAGGTAATTACTACTTTCATCTTTTTTGTTATAAACAAAGTCTGCTGGAAGTCCATATTTATCTAGTACCTGATAAGTTCTTCCTGCAAATCCTTTATCAATTTGTTCTGTAAATTTCTGGCGGGAAACATTGGCAGCATTGGTACTTGCAATGATGATTCCTCCCGGATTTAAAATATCAAGACTTTGGGAAATCAACTTGTGATAGTCCTTTGCTACTGAGAAGGTTTGTTTTTTATTGCGAGCAAAGCTTGGTGGATCTAGTACAATCACATCATAGCTTAAACCTTTACGTTTAGCATATTTGAAATACTCAAAAACATCCATAACGATAAAACGGTGGTTATCCAGACTCAATCTATTTGCATTAAAATGGGCCTCCGATAACTCTCTAGATCGTTTGGCCAGGTCAACAGAGGTTGTTTCACTAGCACCTCCCATGGCTGCTGCAACTGAAAAAGCTGCTGTATAGGAAAACATATTCAGTAGTGATTTCCCCATAGCTAAGCCATCCACTAAACTACCACGAACATCATGTTGGTCTAAGAAAATACCTGTCATCAACCCGTCATTCATAAAGACCTGGTAAAGGACTCCATTTTCTAGAACTGTAAAATTCTCCGGTGCTTCTTCCCCATAAATATGAGCCGACTCATAGTCCAATCCCTTAAATCGAATCTTCTCATAAGCACCCAAAACTTCTGGGAAAACTTGAGAAAATGCAGCAACTATCTGCTGACGGAGTTGATAAACATAAGAGTTATACCATGAAAAGACAAGGTAATCCCCATAAAGATCCAATGTCAAGCCACCGAATCCATCACCTTCTTGGTTAAATAAACGAAAGGCAGTCGTCAAATCATTCTGATAATAAGACTCACGTTTATCCTTAGCTTTTTTAAAGAGTGTTTCAAAAAAAGATTGATCAAAGGAAATATTTTGATCGGTTACAAACCAACCAATTCCTTTATTTTGGGGTGATAGATAAGCCTTTCCTAAAAATTGCTTTCCTTGGTTATATAGCTCAACTTCTATATCCGTTTCAGATAGTTCTGGAAAATCTTCTTTCTCCAAAACAACCTGCCCCTTTTGTATTTTTTTTTCAACACTTCGGCTGACCAACAATTTTTTCATAAACACTATTATACCAAATTTTGTGACAATTCACAAAATAGAAAGTGATTTCTCCATTGATGTCATAGGAGCTATCCAAGCTTTTCGTTTCTGCTTGATTGATTTCTAAATGAGAATGGTCATTTGTGTTGAGAAATTTCATTCTATTAGCATAAAAATAGACATTCACATCCTAAGGAATATTTTTATAGCGCAAACGTTTGCGCATTTGCTTGCTTTGTGGTAAAATGATTCTCAAATTGTTAAGTATGAGGACTATCTATGAAAAATCAAACCCTAATGCAGTATTTTGAGTGGTACCTTCCCCACGATGGACAACACTGGACGCGACTTACCGATGATGCTGAGCACCTTGCAAATCTAGGAATTAGCCACGTCTGGATGCCACCTGCCTTTAAAGCTACCAACGAAAAAGATGTCGGTTATGGTGTCTATGATCTTTTTGACCTCGGTGAATTTGACCAAAAAGGAACTGTGCGTACCAAGTACGGTTTCAAAGAAGACTATCTTCAAGCCATTCAAACACTTAAATCACATGGGATTCAACCTATGGCCGACGTCGTCTTAAACCACAAGGCAGCTGCAGACCGTTTAGAATCCTTCCAGGTTATTGAAGTCGATCCAGAAGATCGCACAATTGAACTTGGAGAACCGTTTACCATCAATGGCTGGACAGGTTTTACCTTTGATGGCAGACAAAACACTTATAATGACTTCCACTGGCACTGGTATCACTTTACAGGGACTGACTACGATGCCAAAAGACGTAAGTCTGGTATCTACCTGATACAAGGTGATAATAAAGGCTGGGCTAACGAGGAATTAGTTGATAACGAGAATGGTAACTATGACTATCTCATGTATGCGGACCTAGATTTCAAGCATCCAGAAGTCATACAGAATATCTATGATTGGGCTGATTGGTTCATCCAAACAACTGGTGTAACAGGTTTTCGCTTAGACGCTGTCAAGCATATTGACTCTTTCTTTATGGGTAACTTTATCCGTGACATGAAGGAAAAATACGGACAAGATTTCTATGTCTTTGGGGAATTTTGGAATCCTGACAAAGAAGCTAACCTTGATTACCTAGAGAAGGTTGGAGAACGGTTTGACCTTGTCGACGTCCGCCTTCATATGAATCTTTTTGAAGCCAGTCAGGCTGGTTCTGACTATGATTTACGAAATATCTTAAATGATAGTCTGGTTCAAGTCCATCCAGACAAAGCCGTAACATTTGTAGATAATCATGACACACAGCGAGGACAGGCCTTGGAATCTACTGTTGAAGAATGGTTTAAACCTGCAGCTTACGCCCTCATTCTTTTGCGAGAGCACGGCCTACCATGTGTCTTTTACGGTGATTACTACGGTATTTCTGGCCAATATGCCCAAGAAGATTTCAAAGAAGTACTCGATAATCTTCTAACAATTAGAAAAGATTTGTCATATGGAGAGCAAACTGACTACTTCGACGATCCTAATTGCATTGGTTGGGTTCGCTCAGGAGCTGAAAATCTGTCTCCACTTGCCATTCTAATCTCTAATGCCCAAGAAAATGTTAAAACCATGTTTGTAGGCCAAGAATGGGCTGACCAAACCTTTGTTGATTTACTCGGTAATCATTCTGATCAAGTAACTATTAATTTGGATGGATACGGAGATTTCCCAGTAGCTGAACGTTCCCTCAGCGTTTGGGCACTTGCTAATTAAAAACAAAAAAACTTACCTGATTGGCAAGTTTTTTTATTATTCATTATTAGTCTTTCCATAGATCCATAGCGTTTTTGAAATCTGATGAGACCTGTACATTTTGAGGATTCATCGCTTCTCTCTCTTGACGTTTAGCTTCAACCTGAGCTACACTCTTAATCCCTTCATAACGCCAGTTGCGAAGAATAGCTTGGATATACTTCCAATTTGGTTTTCCATTCAACACAGCTTCTCTTAGGGCCTCTTTTATCAAGTCAGCACTAGTTCCATCTTCTTTTAAACTTTTTTCTAAATCTTCAATTTCAAATGGACTCAAAAGACGGCCCAGTTCTTGTTGGAAAGTGTCCACTAAGCTCTTTAAATCATTTTGAACAGGTTGTACTTGATTGAATTCTTGTTTTTCAAAAATCTGGTCTAAACGTTCTAAAGCTAGAGTCGCATCAAAAATAACCTCTATTTCACCATTGAGTTCAATCGTCCGATATTGGAGCAATCCTTTATCTGTCAGTCTTGAAATAGCTTGATTAACTTCAAAGACCTGTTTGCCAATCTTTTCTGCAATTTGACTAGGCGATAATTCTCCTAGAGCTGTTGTATTTTGCAAGTAGAAAAATTGCCAAACAAGAAAGTCATCACTGGATGAAAAGAGTTGATTATAGTGCAACAAGAGTGCGCTTGGTAAAACTAAATTTCCAGATTTAAAAGCATCTAAATATGTCATAATTCCTCTTATAAATATCCAAAATGAGAAACATCGTCTTCTACCCTCTTCCAGTCAAAAGGTGTCTCCTGGTATACTGCATAATTCACCCAGTTACTAAAAAAGAGAGCTGCTGAAGAACTCCACAGCATACAGGGACGAGTATGGATATCATCATTTTTAAAATAATTTTCCGGTATATGGGGGTTTAAACCAGCGTCTAAATCTCTAAAGTATTCTTTAGCAAGAGTATCACGATCATACTCCAAATGTCCAAAACTATAAACTTCTCTTAAATCTCTACTAGCGAGGATTGATACTCCAACCTCATCACCAGATGCTAAAATCTCTAAATTGGTATGATTCAAAATATCTTCTTTTAGGACCTCTGTATGTCTAGAATGCGGAGAGACATATAAATCATCAAAACCTCTCAACAACAAATGACTATCTTTTAAAACATCCTGAGGATATATTCCGGATATTTTTCTGTCCATATTGTATTTTTTCACACCATAACGGTAATAAAGTCCTGCCTGGGCACCCCAGCAAATATGTAGAGTTGAAAAGACGTGACTCTTAGACCATTCGATAACTTTGGTAAATTCCTCCCAGTAGTCCACTTCCTCAAAAGGTAGATGCTCTACTGGTGCTCCTGTAATAATCATCCCATCAAAATAGTCCTCTTTAACCTCTGAAAAAGTCTTATAAAAAGTTTCCATATGCTCAGAACGAGTTGTTTTTGACTGGTGACTTTCCATATACAAAAAATCAATATCCAACTGGAGTGGAGTATTTGCCAAATGCCGTAAAAGTTGTGTCTCAGTCACAATTTTTTGGGGCATCAGATTTAAGATAAGAATTTTTAGGGGTCGGATATCTTGGTGAGCCGCCCTTTGGTCATCCATGACGAAAATATTTTCCGTTCGTAAAATATCGACTGCTGGTAATTTTTTTTCAATTCGAATCGGCATGGAAATCTCCTTACAATATCAATCCTGGGTACGTGTTAAACTGTTATGACCAATTGGATTTTCCAAATGGCAACTTTCTTCCCTTTATTATACTGTAAGAAGGTATAGTTTTCAATTATAGTTTTTCTCTAACTAGATATAGCCTTATTTTATATCAAATGACGAGAAAACAGCCCTAAGGACTGTTTTTCATTAATAATGCATCAAAACTTTATAGTCGTAATCTCCGATTGCTTCACGACCTTTTAGCTCATCAAGCTCAATCAAGAAGGCACAACCTGCTACGACACCACCTAATTTTTCAATCATTTCGATTGTCGCTTTAACAGTACCACCTGTTGCCAAGAGGTCATCTACGATCAGAACACGTTGACCTGGTTTGATAGCATCTGCGTGCATGGTCAAGGTGTCAACCCCATATTCTTTTTCGTAGTCAGCCGAAATAACTTCACGTGGTAATTTCCCAGGTTTACGCACTGGTGCAAAACCAATTCCTAACTCAAAAGCAACTGGACATCCAACGATAAATCCACGTGCTTCTGGTCCTACGATCATATCAATCTTTTTGTCAGTAGCATATTGAACAATTTCACGAACAGCGTAGCTATAGGCATTTCCATCTGCCATCAATGGGCTAATATCACGGAAAGTAATTCCTTCTTGTGGGTAATTTTCAATACTTGCAATGTAATCTTTTAAGTTCATAGCATTTCTTTCTTTTTAAGTTTTTACTCCCTATTATACCATAATTCCTAGAAAAGCAAAATAGAAAGAAGCCTTGGAATATCCTTCCAAGCCTCTCAGTCCTTCATAAAATTCGGAGGTTCGCTCGCTCAATGAAATCTTTACTTCCTTTTGCTTTTAGAAGTTTGATTCCGTTGACGATTCTGTTGGATGCGCCACTCTCGCTCAAAGTAAGACATGGTTTCAAATACTCTCTCTGGCAAACCAACATCCAGCAAATAGATTGGGATTTTCAAAACGTTAGAATGTTGTGAACTTGAAAATCTACTTCGAAGACGGTTCCAGAAAGAGTTGGATTTTAAAAGTTCCTTGTCATAAAACTGAACCTCAATAATATAAAAATCCCTTGCATTTCTACTACCCTTAATTCTCGTGAGAGCAAACTTTTCTACCTGTCCCCAGGAATAAAACTGCCAGTCTTTCTTTGGATATGGTTTATAGGAAAATCCTTGAGCTGTACATTTTAAATACTCTTTATCAGAAAAAAGCCGAAGCAAATGTTGATACAAAATGAAGCCAACGATGAGGATTAAGAAACCAATAAAGAGAATTAAAGCCACCAATCCCATAGGTGGTTCTTCAGGATAGCTCAGCAAAAACGAAAGGATCCAAAGTAGAAGAGCCAATTCTAGTAGGCAAAGAATAAGGCTCAAAACGATTTTCTTACTACTCCATTTAATAATTGTTTCTTCCATTATACTAACTCACTTAAATATTCATAGCGTTCATATTTTTCCAGCAAGTCTTCATTTTTCTCGTCTAACTCTTTTTGAAGGGTAGCTAGTTTCCCAAAGTCAGAACCATTTGCTAGCATTTCTTCCTCTATAGAAGAGATGCGGTTTTCCAAGGCTTCGATGTCACCTTCAATACTTGCCCACTCCTGCTTTTCTTGGTAGGTCATCCGTTTCTTTTCTTCACGGACCTTGACTACCTTTTCCTTCTCAGCTTTTTGACTTTGTGTTACTGCTTCTGCTTCAAAGGCCTTTTCATCTAGGTAGTCTGTGTAATGTCCAAAGAAAGGACGGATGGTCCCATCTTCAAAAGCGAGAATTTTAGTTGCTACCTTATCAAGGAAATAGCGGTCGTGACTAACTGTCAAGACTGGTCCTGCAAAACCTTGTAAGAAATTTTCTAGAACTGTTAAGGTCGCAATGTCTAGGTCATTTGTCGGTTCATCTAAGAGAAGCACATTGGGTTTTTCAAGGAGTAATTTGAGGAGGTACAGACGCTTCTTCTCTCCACCTGACAGCTTCTCAATCAAGGTACCGTGCGTTGAACGAGGGAAAAGAAATTGTTCTAGTAATTCTGCAATGGATGTCGTAGTACCACCGCTAGTCTTAACCTCTTCTGCCACTTCCTGCAGGTAATTGATAACCCGCTTACTTTCATCTAAACCTTCAATTTGTTGAGAGAAATAAGCGATACGTACCGTTTCACCGATGATAACTTGTCCTTCAGTAGGTTCAAGACTTCCTGCAATAAGATTAAGAAGGGTTGACTTCCCAACACCATTGTCCCCGACGATTCCGATACGGTCTTTGGCTTGGACCAAAAGATTAAAATGTTGCAGAATCGGTTTATCGTCATAGGCAAATGAAACATCCTTAAACTCGATAACTTTTTTACCGATACGGCTAGTTTCAAAATTCATGCTCAAGTCTGTCTCAATGCTAGTATCTGAAACTTCCTTTTTCAAGTCATGGAATCGATTGATACGAGCTTGTTGCTTGGTCGCACGAGCTTGAGGTTGTCGTCTCATCCAAGCCAATTCTTGTTTGTAAAGTTGTTCCTTTTTGTGAAGAAGAGCTGCATCGCGTTCATCCTGTTCTGCCTTGAGACGGACATAATCTTGGTAATTTCCTTGATATTCTGTCAAACCTGCTCTGTCCAACTCAAAGATACGCGTAGAAAGAGCATCCAGGAAATAGCGATCGTGAGTGATAAATAACACTGTTTTCTTGGAATTTTTCAAAAAGAGAGTTAACCATTCAATGGTCGCAATATCCAAGTGGTTGGTAGGTTCATCAAGAAGCAAGAGATCATGATTTCCTAAAAGCACTTGCGCCAATTGAACCCGTCTACGAAGACCACCCGACAAAGCTCCAACAGGAGTTGATAATTCTTGAATGCCTAGTTTACTGAGAACAGTCTTGACCTGACTTTCGATTTCCCATGCTTGGAGAGAATCCATCTCCGCCATGACCCGTTCTAGACGCGCCTGCTTGTCCTCACTGTAGTTGAGCATAAGCAGTTCATACTCCCGAATCAACTGGATTTCTTTGAGGTCACTGGATAAAACAGTATCCAAGACAGTCTTACTGTCATCAAAATCGGGATTTTGAGTCAGGTAGCCTATCTTGTAATCACTCTTTGCTGAAAAAGGGCTAACATCACCATCGAAACCTGAAACTCCTGAAAGAACATCTAAAAGAGTCGTTTTCCCGGTTCCGTTGACACCGATAAGACCGATTCTATCCAAATCATGAATGATAAAGGAAATATCCTTAAAGACAGTCTTATCACCAACAGATTTACTTAGTTTTTCAACGATAAAATCACTCATTTTCTCTCCCTTAAGTATGCATGGATAGCTTCCACTTCATTATCTAGAGCACCATCCACAATAGCGTACTCAATTTCTTCTAAAACATCTCCCAATTCTGGCCCTGGTTGGTAACCGTATTCTTTGATAAGAATACCACCATTGATTTGCATCTCTTTCTTATCATGAATAGTCAAGCTCTTGTATGTTTCTGTGATTGCTTGCGGATTGACTTCTTTTCCTTGAGCTCTGCGAAGATTTTCAGCCTGTAGAAGCAAGTCCAAATCAAAACGGTAACAATCACGTTTACCTAGCTCCCCTTCTTCTCGGAGAGCTAAAATAGACAGCAAATCCTTTACCTGCTTAGCAAATTGGCGTGAAGTCTTCCAATGTTTCAAAAACTTTTGAGCATCTTCTACTTCTAAAACCCATAAAAGTGCTGCCCAAGCTTGTTCAGAAGATTCAAAAGTGAAATTACCCTCTAAATCAAACAAAGACTGGAGTTTCTCCTGACTGCCTACCATATCTGGAAGATAATCATAAGCTTTGCTTGCAATCATAGAAGATAAGCCTACTCGCCAGTAGGGAGCCAGTAAAAGCTTATCAAACTCGACAAAGGTGCGTTCCACAGAAATCTTCTCCAAGAGCGACGTTAAGGCCTTCATCGCTTCAAACGTTTCTTGCTCGAGTTCAAAACCAAGACTAGCCTGAAAACGAAATCCACGCATAATACGCAGGGCATCTTCGTTGAAACGCTCACTGGCGACTCCAACCGCTCTCAGGACTTGATTTTCTAAATCTTTGAGACCATCAAATAAATCGATGATTTCCCCTGTCTCGTCCAAGGCAAAGGCATTGACTGTGAAATCTCGGCGCTTAAGGTCTTCTTCCAGTGAACGAACAAAAGAAACAGAACTTGGTCTCCGATAGTCTACATAGACATCTTCTGTTCGAAAAGTGGTAACTTCGTACTCTTCATCTCCGTCTAAAACCAAAACAGTACCATGCTCAATACCGATATCAGCTGTGCGTGGAAAAATCTGCTTGGTCTCTTCTGGATAAGATGAAGTCGCAATATCCACATCATGGATGGAGCGGTTAAGAAGGGCATCCCTAACGGACCCACCCACAAAATAAGCCTCAAATCCTGCTTCTTTAATTTTTTCTAATACTGGTAAAGCCTTCTGAAATTCAGAAGGCATTTTTGTTAATTTCATAGTATGTGTTCTAATCCATAGACAAGCTCATGACGCTTGACAACTTCTTTGATTCCCAAATTCACCCCTGTCATGAAGGAGCTACGATCATAGGAGTCATGACGCAGAGTCAATCCCTCTCCTTGATTTCCAAAAATGACCTCTTGATGAGCTACCAGACCTGGTAAACGAACCGAATGGATTCGCATACCATCAAAATTAGCTCCACGTGCTCCCGCAATGAGTTCTTCCTCATCACAAGCACCTTGTTGAATAGACTCACGAACTTGAGCCATCAACTCAGCTGTTTTAATAGCTGTCCCGCTCGGCGCATCTTTTTTCTTGTCATGGTGGAGTTCAATAATCTCCACATTTGGGAAATATTTAGCTGCTTGTACTGCAAATTGCATGAGCAAGACAGCACCCAAGGCAAAGTTTGGAGCAATCAAGCCACCAAGCTTTTGACTGCGAGATAAATTTTTAAGTTCTGCAATTTCTTCTGTCGTGAAACCTGTTGTTCCTACCACTGGAGCAAAACCATTTTCAAGAGCAAATCGTGTATTTTCGTAGGCAACGGCTGGCGTTGTAAAATCCACCCAAACATGGGCATCAAAACCTGCCAAGTCATTTTTATTATTGAAAACAGGAATTCCTTGCCACTCAGATGCAGATTCAAAAGGATCCAAAACGGCTACTAGTTCCAGTCCAGGATCAGACAAAACCATCTGACAAGCAGCTTGGCCCATTCTTCCCTTAAATCCAGCAATAATCACTCGTATACTCATCTTTACTCCTATCTAAGATACAAAGGGCGTTAGCTGCCCACATTACGAGACTATACAATTGGAGTGTAGCTCAGAGCGATACTACCTTCACCAAGGTGGGTTCCAATCACACTACCGATGGTCGCTATTTCAATATTACTTGTTACTCCACTTTCAAGTAACTGCTGACGCAATTCCTCTGCTTTTTCAGGAGCATTTCCATGAATGACCGTAATACGGTAGTCTCCATCTTTTGTCAACTCTTTGATAATTTCTACCAAACGTTTGGTTGCCTTCTTTTCCGTACGAACTTTTTCATAAACTTCAATGACACCTTGGTCATTAAAGTAAAGAATAGGCTTGATACTAAGAAGATTTCCTAAAATAGCTGCTCCGTTGGATAAGCGTCCACCCTTGACCAGATGGTCAAGGTCATCCACCATAATAAAGGCAGAAGTTTTAGTGATTTGTATATCCAGTTTTTCCAAGATAGAGTTGAAATCTTCACCTTGTTCTACCCATTGAAACACACTTTCAACCATAAACCCTAAAGGGGCACTCGTAATTCGTGTATCAGGAAAAGCAATGGTTAACCCTTCAAATTCATCCTTCATATATTGAATGTTTTGATAAAATCCTGAAATACCAGACGACAAGAAGAGTCCTAAAGCATGAGTGTAACCTTGTCCTTTCAAAGAACTTAGTATTTCATCTAGCTTTGCAATACTTGGTTGACTGGTTTTAGGTAGTTCAGATGAACGAGCCATTTTTTCATAAAATTCTTGAGCGGTTAGATTTACACCTTCAACATACTCCTGTCCGTCGATATTCACAGGAATGTCAAGCACAAATAAATCTTCTTTCCGCAAGGTTTCCGCTTGTAGAAAAGCAGATGAGTCTGTTATGACCGCTAATTTCATTTTTTAAAACTCCAAATTAATTCCTGGTAAATCTAGGGCGATTTCAGTTACTTCATAAGTCAAGCGATTTAGCATGTCTAAACATGGGCGTGCAAGCTTTTCAACTTCTTCCTGGCTAAATTCACTTGGTTGATCAACAATACGACCTTCTACGTGGTTTACTTGAGAAATTGTTCCACTAATCACAAATTTATCAAAAACAATCATAAAGCTCAAAATAACGATTAGAGAAGTTACTTGATTTTCTTGATCATGTTGAAGTAATTGAAAATTGACATCAACCTTTGTTTCAGGAACACCATTTTCGTTTTCCCATTCGAAATTACGAGCATCAAAATGATACTGACTGACAAATTCTTGTTCACGTTTTAAATTCATGTTTATCTCCATTGATACAATTTACTTTGACATTGTACCATATTTCCAAATATTCTGCTGATTTATCTAAATTCCAATCTCATCTTTAACAACCGCAGCAATAGTGTCCACATAGTAATCTACTGCTTCTGTTGT
This sequence comes from Streptococcus sp. SM5, assembly GCF_027497975.1. Lineage (NCBI taxonomy): Bacteria > Bacillati > Bacillota > Bacilli > Lactobacillales > Streptococcaceae > Streptococcus > Streptococcus sp. SM5. Next base: position 181,042 of record NZ_JAJNSC010000005.1, read on the forward strand.
AGGTGCTTCTGCCATAACACGTAAGAGTGGCTCTGTTCCGCTTGGACGAACGAGAATACGGCCATTTCCTGCCATCTCTTCTTCCATTTTTTCAATAATTTCCTTGATATCAGGAACTTCCATAGCTTTTTCCTTCATGGCATTCTCTACACGAATATTAACTAGCTTTTGCGGATAGATAGTTACTTCTGAAGCCAACTGAGACAAGCTCTTACCTGTTTCCTTCATGATTTTAGTTAATTGAACAGCTGATAATTGACCATCTCCAGTCGTATTGTAATCCATCAGGATGACGTGACCTGACTGCTCACCTCCAAGGTTGTAGCCAGACTTTCTCATTTCTTCAACTACGTAACGATCTCCAACTGCAGTAACAGCTTTGTTAATACCTTCGCGATCGAGCGCCTTATGGAAACCTAAGTTAGACATGACTGTTGTTACAATCGTATTTTGAGCCAACTGGCCTTTTTCGGATAGATATTTCCCGATGATGTACATAATTCTGTCACCATCGACAATCTCACCATTTTCATCAACCGCAATCAGACGGTCGCTATCTCCATCAAAAGCTAAACCAATAGCTGACTGACTTTCTTTCACGAGCTCTTGCAAAGCCTCAGGATGTGTGGAACCAACATTCAAGTTGATATTAAGACCATCTGGAGTCTCCCCAATAATAGTCAATTGAGCTCCCAAATCTGCAAAAATTTGACGAGCACTTGTTGAAGCTGCACCATTAGCAGTATCCAAGGCTACCTTCATTCCTTCAAGTGGAGTTCCTGTTGAAACTAAATATCCTTCATACTTGCGTAATCCTTCTGGATAATCAACAACAGAACCCAAACCTTCTGCACTTGGACGTGGAAGAGTATCTTCACTCGCATCCAGCAAAGCTTCGATTTCTGCTTCCTTATCATCATCCAGTTTAAAGCCATCACCACCAAAGAATTTAATACCGTTATCAAGGGCTGGGTTGTGGCTTGCTGAAATCATAACACCTGCACTAGCCCCTTCCGTTTTAACTAGGTAGGCAACTGCTGGAGTTGCGAGAACACCAAGTTTGTATACGTGGATTCCTACTGAAAGTAGACCCGCAATTAGAGCTGATTCTAGCATCTCACCTGAAATACGTGTATCACGCCCTACAAAAACTTTTGGTGCTTCTGTCGCATGCTGACTAAGAACATAGCCCCCAAAACGACCTAGTTTAAAGGCCAATTCTGGCGTTAATTCTACATTAGCTTCTCCACGGACACCGTCCGTTCCAAAATATTTACCCATGGTTATTATCCTTTTCTAAGAAATTTTTATTGTTCTTTTTTCGAAGTATCTGTATTTACATCCGAACTCGTTGTAGATGAATGAGTTGTAGTCGTTGCACTGTTAGTATTTTTTACTGGTCTTGTTACAACTTTCATTGTTGTCTCAAACGGAGTAATTACAACAGGGAGAACTGTTCCGTTTTTATCTACAGCTTGTAAAGGTACGGAATCTGAATAGTTCCCAGTTAGTCTCTCGCTAGTTGGTAACATAGCAACAATCTTATCAATTTTAGATAAGGTATCCTCATCACTTGTTACTGAGACCCGTTGATTTGAAATAATGACACTATCAACGATGATGCTGTCATCAATTTGACTATAGTCAATCTGTGGTATGACTGGAACGTTTTCTCGTGTGACTTTCTTCCCAATCTTAACTGTTATTTTCTGAGGGGTTGCAACTGCAGTCAGTCCACTAGGAAGATTCTCAATCGTTAAGGGAACTTCAATAGTTCCTTCTGTAGCTTGAGTCAAGTCGGCTGTTACTTTAAACTTACGTGTACTTTCTTTCATTTCACTGGCTAACGTAACTCGATTTGATCCTGTTAAAAAGACAGTAACCTCTGAACTAAAGCCACTGATAAAATACTGGTCACTATCATATTGTATATCAATAGGTACATTTAAAACTGTATTTGTATAAGTTTCTGTCTTCGTTGTTCTAGCATTACTATTATTTTGATAATTGATAGACGTTGCATACACAAATAAAATACATGCAAATAGGAGAGAGGAGATAATATAAAGACTATTTCTTTTCATGTTTCCAACCTCCTAGTACACGTTCTATCAGGCTTACCTCTTGTGTGGCCACCGGGACAAGAATTTTTCGCAATTCTGCTTCAAACTCTTCAATGGTCAGATCGTGTTTGAAGACACCGTTATGAGTAATAGAAATGCCACCAGTTTCTTCTGAAACAACAAAGGTGAGAGCATCAGAAACTTCTGATAAACCAATCGCAGCACGGTGACGAGTACCAAATTCTTTTGAAATTCCTGTATTTTCAGTCAAAGGTAGATAGGCTGAAGTTACAGCTATCCGTTCTCCCTTAACAATTACTGCACCATCGTGCAAAGGAGTATTAGGAATAAAAATATTAATCAAAAGTTCTGCTGAAATTTTTGCATCAAGAGGAATCCCAGTCGAAATATATTCTTGTAAGGTTCTGACACGTTGAACAGCTACCAAAGCACCTATTTTACGAGGACTCATGTATTCGACTGATTTGACGAAAGCACGAATCATTTGTTCTTCTTTGCTAATTGGAGTATTAGTGAAGAAATCTGTTGCACGACCTAATCGTTCTAATCCCGTCCGAATTTCAGGAGAAAAAATGACAACCGCAGCAATAACCCCATAAGTAATCAATTGGTTAATCAGCCAAGAAATAGTCGTTAAACCCAAAAAATTTGCTAATATTTGAGCTAAAATAAAGACTAACACCCCACGAACTAGAATCATGATTTTAGTTCCTGCGATTGATTTTGTAAACTGATATAAGATATAAGTAACAATCAAAATATCTATTAGATTGATCACTATACTCCAGGGACTGGAAAATAAACTAGACCAGTATTGGGGATTAGATAATTGTTGGAAATTCATCCAAGGTCTCCTCCACGTTAAAAAAGCTTCTCTTCATTATATCATTTTCTGTAAAAATTTTCTTCATCCTACATTATTTTACATTGTCGGAAAATATGATAGAATAAGAAAATAGAAAACACAAAGGAGAAACCATGTCTCAACTCTATGACATTACCATCGTTGGAGGTGGTCCTGTAGGTCTGTTTGCTGCATTCTATGCTCATCTACGTCAAGCCAAGGTCCAAATTATCGACTCTCTTCCACAACTAGGTGGTCAACCCGCTATTCTCTACCCTGAAAAACAAATCCTTGATGTTCCTGGTTTTCCAAATCTAACTGGAGAAGAATTGACAAGTCGTTTGATTGAACAACTCAATACCTTTGAAACAGCTATTCATCTAAATGAAACTGTCATGGATATTAAAAAGGAAGATGACCATTTTAGCATCAAGACCAACAAAGGAAGTCACCTCACAAAAACTGTCATTATTGCCATGGGGGGAGGAGCCTTTAAGCCACGTACACTGGAATTAGAAGGTGCTGAAACTTATGAGAACATCCACTATCATGTTTCTAATATTCAGCAATATGCTGGACAGAAAGTAACCATTCTTGGAGGTGGTGATTCTGCCGTCGACTGGGCTATAGCTTTTGAAAAAATTGCTCCGACCACTCTTGTTCACCGTCGAGATAATTTCCGTGCCCTTGAACACAGTGTGAAAGCTTTGCAAGAATCATCTGTTACCATCAAAACACCATTTATCCCAAGTCAACTTACGGGTGATGGACAAACTCTTGAAAAATTGGAAATTTCTAAAGTTAAATCAGACCAAACTGAGCTTATCGAGCTTGACCATCTTTTTGTCAATTATGGATTTAAATCTTCTGTCGGTAACCTTAAAAATTGGGGATTAGAACTCAATCGTCATAAGATTATCGTAAATAGCAAGCAAGAATCTAGCCAAGCTGGAATTTACGCAATCGGTGACTGCTGCTACTATGAAGGTAAGATTGACTTGATTGCCACAGGTCTAGGTGAAGCACCTACTGCAGTTAACAATGCTATTAACTACATTGACCCCGAACAAAAAGTACAACCCAAACACTCAACCAGTTTATAACAAAAAAACCACGAATACTTGATTCGTGGTTCTTTTTATAATTCGTCGGCTAGTTTGTTTAATTTCCTTAGTTTATGATTAACACCACTCTTGGTCATTGGATTGCTAAGACTATCTGCCAACTGCTGGATAGAATAGTCTGGATGTAGAATACGCAAACGAGCTACTTCCTGCAAATCAGCGGGTATATTATCCAAACCAATTCTATCATTAATTTTACTAATATTATTAATAGTCTTCATACTGGCAGATATAGTTCGAGCAATATTTGCAGTCTCTGCATTATTGGCACGGTTGAGGTCATTCCGAGTTTCTCGTAAGATTTTGACACCTTCAAAAGTATCACGCGCCTCCATAGCTCCAATGACGATGAGAAAGTCCATGATGTCCTCCGCACGTTGAAGATAGGTTACTGCACCTTTTTTTCGTTCGATTACTTTGGCATCTAGTAAAAAATGCTGGAGGAGTGAAGCAATCCCTTGAGCATGATCTAAGTATACTGAACTGATTTCAAGCTGATACTTCCCTGATTCCGGATCTCGAATACTCCCGTTTGCCAAAAAAGCTCCACGGAGATAGGCACGCCCTGCTTCTTCATCAGCTAGAATTTCAGGCGCAATCCCTGTTTCTAGCCCAAAGAAAGAATCAGCTAGATGCAAGTCACTCAAGATTTCTTGCACCCGCTCATCTGTATAAACAGTATAAACACGATTCTTACGGAGATTATTTCTTTGATGGTGACGAACCTCCGACTTAATTTCATAAAAGTATAAAAAAGATTCATAGAGATGTCGAGCTAATTTAGGATTCTCTGTTATAACCGATAAAGTTAATCCTGAAGAAGACAAACCTATGCTCCCAGACATCTTTATAATGGCTGAAAGTTCCTGTCGACTCAAATGATGTCGACGGAGAATTTCTTCTTTTACTGCAACTGTAAAACTCATTTTCTTACCTGTATAATTCGCATCAATTCATCTACAATCAAGTCACCATCGTGAAAAGCACCACCGTTTTCCAAGCGAAGGAAATTAGACGAAATCACACGAGGAACTTGCTTTCGCAAGCCTTCAAAGTCATGTTCAACCTGCACTAAATATTCGTCAAAAAGGTTGGTATCCATATAGTCTCTTGGAACTTTTTCAATATTAACCAAGACAGTATCAATAAAAGGTCTACCAAGATGTCTCTGCAAGACCTCGACATGGTCACTGTCGGTAAATCGTTCCGTTTCTCCACGTTGAGTCATGATATTGCAGACATAGGCAACTTCTGCCTTAGTTTCTAAAAGAGCCTGTCCAATTTCTTCAATAACAATATTTGGTAAGATTGATGTAAAAAGTGATCCTGGTCCTAAAACAATCATATCACTTTCAAGAATGGTATTCACAACTCGGCGGCTAGCTTGCGGCTTTTCATCATCGAGTGTATTTGATACATAGACATAGTCAATCATCCCCGGATGATCAGCAATATGACTTTCACCAGACACTTCTGTCCCATCTTTAAAGACAGCATGAAGGGTCAGAGGATGGTCACTAGAGGGATAAATCTTCCCAGTCGTATGGAAAAACTTACTCAGTAATTGCATAGCATTATAAGTTGAACCTTGCATCTCTGATAAGCCTGCAATAATAATGTTCCCCAGTGGATGACCAGCAAAAGCACCTGCCTCATCAGAAAAGCGATACTGAAATACTTTCTCATAAAACTTTGGCATATCAGACATGGCTACGAGGACATTTCGAAGATCTCCAGGAGGTGTTAATTGTTGGATGTTTTTTCTTAGTTCGCCTGATGAACCTCCATCATCTGCTACTGTTACAATGGCTGCAATTTCGACATCTTTTTCCCGTAAACTTTTTAGGATAACAGGAATCCCTGTTCCTCCACCAATCACCGTAATTTTTGGTTTTCTCATGAACGGTTTACCGTTTCCTTTCTTCGATCTTTATCACGATGACTCTCGTTGACGGGCCACTTTTTAGCTAAATCATTAGCCAATCGTTTCGCAAAAGCAACACTTCTGTGTTGACCACCAGTACAACCAATAGCAATCGTCAAAACAGATTTTCCTTCTTTTTGATAACCTGGTAGGATTGGTTCAATCAAGGCTAACAGGTGACTATAAAAGGACTCTGATTCTTCGTGCTTCATAACATAGTCATAGACAGCTTGATCTACACCTGTTTGATTACGGAGTTCTGGCAGATAGTAGGGATTTGGCAAGAAGCGAACATCAAAAACCAAATCAGCATCTATCGGAATACCATATTTAAATCCAAAAGACATAACCTCGATACGGAAGGACTGACTTTGCTCTTGATCTGAAAACTGTTCCGCAATGGTTTTACGAAGTTCACGAGGTGTCAATTCTGTAGTATCAACAACATTCTGGCTCATATTTTTTAGCGGAGCCAATAACTCTCGCTCTAACTTAATCCCATCCAAAATACGACCATCTGCTGCAAGAGGGTGACTTCTTCTTGTTTCCTTATAACGTGCAACCAATTCCTTATCAGCAGCATCTAAAAAGAGAATCTTGAAGTCTAAGTCTTCTTGATTTTCTATCTCATCAAGAACCAACTGAATCTCTGAAAAGAAAGAGCGACTTCTCATATCCACGACCAAGGCTAACTTGTGGTCGTCATTTTTTGTCTCTACCAACTGAATAAATTTTGGTAAGAGAGCAGGGGGCATATTATCGATTGTAAAATACCCTAAATCTTCAAAGGATTGAATGGCCACAGTTTTCCCTGCACCACTCATCCCCGTCACAATTACAAGGTGAAGTTGTTTCTTTGTCATCATAATCTCCTTATATCAAAAGAAGTTTGGAAGAACCAAACTTCAAATAGCTTATCCAATCTCTGCGATTACTTCAATTTCAATCTTAACATCGCGAGGCAGACGCGCTACTTCCACAGCTGAGCGAGCTGGAAACTCTTCTTTAAAAGCAGTTTGGTAGACCTCATTAAAAGGAACAAAGTCGTTCATGTCACTTAAGAAACAGGTTGTTTTAACAACATGGTCAAAATTAGTTCCAGCTTCTGCCAAAATGGCAGCAATGTTTTTCAAGACCTGCTCTGTTTGCTCTTGAATAGTCTCCCCCACAATCTCCCCAGTTTCGGGAGATAGAGGAACTTGACCACTCGCAAATAGTAGATTACCGACGATTTTCCCTTGAACGTACGGTCCGATAGCCTTTGGGGCTTTATCTGTATGAATTGTTCTAGCCATTCATTTTCCTCATATTTTCTCTAAAATAGCGTCCCAAGCTTTTTCCATTCCTTCCTTACTTACAGATGAGAATAGAATAAAGTCATCACTAGGATCAAAGTTCAATTTCTTTTTAACGGCTGATTCGTGCTTGTTCCACTTACCACGTGGAATCTTATCAGCTTTGGTAGCCACAACGATAACTGGAATCTCATAATATTTGAGAAACTCGTACATTTGTACATCATCAGCAGAAGGATCATGGCGTAGGTCCACTAGACTAACTACCGCACGAAGATTTTCACGAGTAGTCAAGTATTCCTCGATCATACGCCCCCATTTTTCACGTTCTTTTTTAGAAACTCGCGCATAACCATAGCCAGGAACATCTACAAATCGCATTTTATCGTCAATATTAAAGAAGTTTAGCAACTGAGTTTTACCAGGTTTCCCTGACGTCCGAGCTAAATTCTTGCGATTAAGCATGGTGTTGATAAAACTAGACTTACCAACGTTCGAACGACCTGCAAGGGCAATCTCTGGAAGTTCATCCTGTGGATAGTGTGACTTGTTTGCCGCACTCAGTAAAATCTCTGCATTATGTGTATTGATTTCCATAATCACCTCTAGGCTGTTTCGAGGATCGGTTTGTCCGTTCCATCTACTGCTGCTTTTGTGATACGTACTGTTTTCACATCTTCCTTACTTGGTACTTCAAACATGATATCTAACATGGTTTCTTCGATGATAGATCGAAGACCACGGGCACCAGTTTTGCGTTCAATAGCTTTGTTAGCAATTTCCTGAAGGGCCTCATCGTCAAATTCAAGCTCAACATCGTCATATGAAAGCAAGGTCTGATATTGTTTAACCAAGGCATTTCTTGGTTCCTTCAATATGCGAACCAAATCATCTACAGTCAACTGCTCAAGTGCAGCAAAGACAGGCAAACGTCCAATCAACTCAGGAATAATTCCAAACTTTTGAATATCCTCGGCGATGATTTCTTGCATGTAAGAGCTGTTCTCATCAATAGCTTTATTGTTTTGGCCAAAACCAATGACTTTTTCACCCAAACGCTGTTTGACAATTTCCTCGATCCCATCAAAGGCACCACCTACAATGAAGAGAATATTTTTGGTATCTACTTGGATCATCTCTTGTTGCGGATGCTTACGTCCACCTTGTGGAGGCACACTTGCTACTGTACCTTCGATAATCTTAAGAAGGGCTTGTTGAACACCTTCGCCAGAAACATCACGTGTGATGGAAACATTCTCACCTTTCTTGGCAATCTTATCTATTTCATCAACGTAGATAATCCCACGTTCTGCACGTTCGATGTTAAAGTCAGCAGCTTGCAAGAGTTTGAGGAGGATATTTTCCACGTCCTCACCTACATAACCAGCCTCAGTAAGAGCTGTTGCATCTGCAATGGCAAAAGGTACATTCAAACTTCTAGCAAGGGTTTGAGCAAGGAAAGTCTTCCCAGATCCAGTTGGGCCAATCATCAAAATATTAGACTTTTGTAGATCCACATCTTCTGATTCTTCACGATTGTCGTGGAAATTGATGCGTTTGTAGTGGTTATAAACCGCAACAGCCAAGGCACGTTTAGCACGATCTTGACCAATCACATAGTGGTTCAAGATGTTTAGGAGTTCGATTGGTTTTGGCACCTCAGATAAGTCTGCCAAGACTTCCTCTGCTAACTCCTCACGAATGATTTCCTGGGCTAACTCCACACACTCATTACAGATAAAGGCGTTGTTCCCAGCGATTATTTTTTTAACTTCATCTTGGCTCTTGCCACAAAATGAGCAATAAACCATCATATCATTTTTTCTATTTGTCGGCATGATTTCCTTCCGTCCTAATCATTGATTCTCTCTAAAATAAGGTCATATAAAAAGCATGAATACTATTTACCAAGTTGGTAAAAGCATTTAGCCATAGCAGAACAGCAAGCCCAAATCGCTTTTTACGAAAAGCTTGTCCCCCAGCTATGAGGCAGACAGCACACAAAAGAGCTGTAAAAAAACCAAAAACACTGCGCTCCATTAGACTCCCTTTCTTTTTCTATATTCTATGGTGAAATCATAATTATTCTTATCATCTTTAGCATAACTCTTGCTAGTAACCGTTTCAAATGCAGTCAAGTCAAAATCTTCTGGGAAATAGGTATCACCTTCAACTTGAGCATGAATTTGTGTCACGATAATCTCATCCAAATAGGCTTCAAAGAGCTGAAAAATCTGCTTTCCTCCGAGAATATACAGATTTTTCTCTTGATTTTGGTACCAGCTTAATACAGACTTAACATCCTGGAAAACCAAAGCACCATCAATCGTTTCCTCTGGATTACGTGTTAAAATCAGAGTTTCACGCCCTGGTAATAAACGTCGTCCCATTCCATCAAAAGTTACACGCCCCATTAAAATAGCGTGATTCAAGGTTGTTTCTTTAAAATGCTTTAACTCTGCTGGCAAATGCCATGGTAGACGATCTTCTTTCCCGATTAAGCCCTTTTGGTCTTGGGCCCAAATCGCTACGATTTTCTTTGTCATGCTTTCATCCTTTTCATTGGTAGTTCTATTTTATCAAAAATCTCTAAAAAAGACTGTTTTGGGATGCCCTCAAAGAGAGAAAAATCCGTAGAAAATGATCTACGGATTTTTTATTTACCTATTGCTTTTTACAAACTTGGTGCTTGTCCTAATTCAGCGGCAAGCATCCAAACTGTTTTTTCAAGCTCTGCTTTAGCACCAACGAAGATATCATTAGTAACATCATCACCTTCCTCATCAGTTACATCCAATGCTTTTTGGAAGAGTGTGATGAGGTAACGATAAATAGATAGAACACGCTCTAAACTTTCTTCAACGTTACGGAATTCACCAACTTCTTCTTCAATTTCACTGTGTTGAAGGAACTCCGTCAAAGTAGAGTAAGGTTTGCCACCAAGTGTAATTAAGCGTTCGCTAATTTCATCCAATTGTCCGTCTAAACTATCCATGTATTCATCCATCTTAGGATGCCATACCATAA